>JAGLBK010000129.1 GCA_018260275.1 Deinococcus sp. | reverse complement strand
GCAGGTCGGGTTGCCAGTGCTGGGCTTTGTGCTGCGGGGCGAGGCGCTGCATTTGCCCTCACGCCACCTGGGGCTGCTGAGTGCCGAGCAGGCGACCTGGGACGAGGCGGCGGCGCTGCAAGCGGCTGAACATCTGCGGCTGGACGAGCTGCTAGAGGTGGCGGCGGAAGGTGAACCCGCCGCGGAGCACAGTCCGGTCTTGCCCGCCCCCATTCACGCCAGAATCGCCTACGCCCACGACGAAGCCTTTCACTTCTACTACCCCGACGCGCTCGACGAGTTGCGGCTGGCCGGGGCCGAGCTGGTGCCGTTCAGCCCGCTGCGAGACGGCGCCTTGCCCGAGCAGGTGAGCGGGCTGCTGCTGGGCGGCGGCTACCCCGAGGCGCACGCGGCGGAGCTGAGTGCCAACGCAGCCATGCGCCGGAGCATCCGCGAATTTGCCGCGTCGGGCCGCCCGGTGGTGGGCGAGTGCGGCGGGCTGATGTACCTGGGCGAGTCGCTGGAAGACCTGGACGGCGCGGCGCATGAGATGTGCGGCGTCATTCCGTACCGCACCCGCATGACGGGCCGCCTGAGCCTAGGCTACCGCGACGCCGAAGCACTGGCCGACTCGCCCCTTTTGCCCGCTGGCACACCGATTCGTGGGCACGAGTTCCACTACAGCACGCTGACGCACGCGCCGACCCACCCGGCCTACCGCTGGACGGCCCACGGCGGCGCGGAGGTGCTCGAAGGCTACGCGCAGAGCAACGTGCTGGCGAGTTATCTGCACCTACATTACGGCGGCTTTCCGGCAGTGGCGCGGCGGCTGGTGGAAGCGTGCCACAAAGGTGAAGAATGACCGACCACCCCGCCGAAAAGGACATGGAGTTGAACACGCCGGAGCAGGCCGCCGCTAAACTCATCTCATGCGCCAGAACATCGCTGGAACCTCACCCTGGGAAGCTACGGTCGGATATTCTCGGGCGGTGCGGGTCGGGAATGTCGTGCAGGTCGCTGGAACGACAGCCACGGTCGCAGGCGAAGTGGTTGGGATAGACGACGCCTACGAGCAAACCCGCGTAGCACTGGGCATTATTGCCGAAGCTCTGGCTCAGGCTGGGGCCGGGTTGGAAAATGTGGTGCGTACCCGTATGTATGTCACCGACATTTCGCGCTGGGAGGAAGTTGGACGGGCGCATGGCGAAGTTTTTGGCAACATCCGCCCCGCCGCCACAATGGTGCAGGTCGCGGCTCTCATCGACCCACGACACCTAGTAGAAATCGAGGCCGAAGCGGTGATGGCCTGAACCCTAGAGCAGTTTACATAAAAAGGCCACGTTGTTTGTGGCTTTTTATGCCGAGCGGAGCGAGTGACTTAAGACGAGCAGCTGGAATAATGGAGCCGTTTGGGGTGGGGTGCTCCAAATGGCGTAATTATGCAAGCTGCTCTAAACGCCGCGCCATCCTCCTCGCCCTCGCGCTGGACGCCCTGGGCGAACCCCCGGCCCGTTTTCATCCGGTGATTTACATGGGCAACTACCTCAAGTGGGCGCGGAAAAACTGGCGAGGACTTACGCCGGGGCAACAGCTGACCGAAGGCGCGGCGGGCTGGGCGCTGGGCGCTGGGCTGGCGACGGGCGCGGGCTACGCGGCGTCCGGGCTGCCGTGGTACGCACAGGGCGTACTGCTCAAGCCGCTGCTGGCGCGTAAGGCCCTGTTTGACGCAGTGGGCGCAGTGGCGACGGCCCTGGAACGCGACGACCTGCCCGAAGCCCGTCGCCTGCTGAGCTGGCACCTTTGCAGCCGGGATACCTCCGAGTTGAGCGCAGCAGAAGTCGCGGGCGCGGCGATTGAAAGTCTAGCCGAGAACCTGTCGGACAGTGTGGTCGCGCCGCTGCTGGCCTACCGCGTGGGCGGGCTGGGGCTGGCCGCCGCCTACCGCCTGACCAACACCGCCGACGCCATGTGGGGCTACCGCACGCCCGAACTGGAATGGGCAGGCAAGGCCGCCGCGCACGCCGACGACCTGCTGAACCTCGCCCCGGCGCGGCTGACGGCGCTGTGTACGCTGCTCGCCAGTGGGGGCAAAGGCTGGCGCGTGTGGGCGCACGACAGGCGCAATACCAGCAGCCCCAACGCCGGACATCCGATGGCGGCTTTTGCCGGGGCTTTGGATGTAAAACTGGACAAGCGCGGCGTGTATGTGTTGAATGCTGCGGGAAGCGAACCGGACGCGGCGGAGGTGCGGCGGGCGCTGGCGCTGGCGTGGCGGGCATTTGGGGTGGGAGTGCTGGTGCTCATTCTTCCCGTTAAACTACCTTGATATGGCAAAGACCGCCCCTTACAACAAACTGGCCCCGCTGGGCGAGATGGTCAATTCGCGTCCTGATCTGGCCCTGGAGCCGCTGGAGGAACTGGCGCGGCTGTATCCCTCCGACCCACAGGTGATGTACGCGCTGGGCCTGGCCTACCTGAACACCGGCCAGCCCCATGAGGCAGCCGAGCAGCTGGAAAACGCCGTCAAGCGCGACAAGGAAAATGCCGCGGCGCTGTATGAAGCCCTGGCCCAGGCCTACGCCAAGGCCGGAATGCTGGCCCACGCCTACCGCGCCGCCAGCCGCGCCGGAATCGTGCAGAAGCCCTGGCAGGAAGTCCTTTATGACGGCATACCTGAGGGCGCAAAACTGGCCGACCTGCTGGAATTCGAGCAGGCCCGCGCCGCCTCGCTACGGGGCAAAAGTAGCGACACGGTCAGGCGACTGCGGGCCTTCATCAAAAAGTTCCCCGGCTACCTGCCCGCCCACAATGTGCTGGCGACCTCGTTTTACCTTCAGGGCCAGTTCGAGGAAGCCCGCGCCGAAATCACAGCGGTGCTAGAGGCCGACCCGCGCAACATCCACGCGCTGCTCAACCTCGCGCGCGTGGAGCGGCTCACGGGCGGCGTGGCGGCAGTCGAGGCGCTGCGGCCCCAGGTCGAGGCGGCCCGCATCACCTCGGAAGAGGGCTATGTGGTGGTCGGCGGGGCCATCGCGCTGGCGAACCTGTATCAGCTGATGGAAGACCGGGCGGCGGCCCAGCGGGTCATGGATGAGTACATGGAAGAAGAGGAGAAGGCCGACGAGGACGGGGACATCACGCCCGAAGAGGCGCAGGTGCTCGACAGGCTGGAGCGGGCTGCCGAGTCGCCGGACGCGCCACAGATGCGGCCCAGCGAACTGCTGCCGCCGGGCTGGTTTGCCCGCTGGCGCAAATTGGCGAGTGAGAGCAAAGGCAAACAGGCCGAAGCCAGCATTTTCGGCAACCTGCAAAAGATTCCCGGCTGGTTCGAGAAGGTCGAGGAGCATCTGCTGTACGAGGAGCAACAGCATCTGGCGCAACTCTTTACCACCTTCCTGCTGAATCCTGACCGCCAGATTCCCGGCGGCCTGGGTGCCGACGATTACGCCGCGAGGCTGCTCGCACGGCTGGCGCAGGGCAAGGGGACGCTGACGGGTATTTCCGCCGCCAGCATGGTGCTCCGGCAATTCGGGCGGATGCCGGAAGGCGCGGTCATCTGCGGCCCCGACGGTCAGCCCCTGCAACACATGGAACTGGAACTGACCGATGAGCCGCTGGACACGCTGGAAAACGCCGCCGACCTCAAAACCTACGGGCAGGCGCTGAACGACCGGCGGGCGGGCCGCCACGCCCAGGCCCTGAGCAAACTGGAAAAGCTGCGCGAGCGCTACCCAGACCACGTCAGCATTCAATTCAATATCGCCTCGACCCTCGCGGTCATGGGCGACGAGGAAAAGGCGTTTGCCCAGATGGAAGAGATTCACCGGCGCTACCCGCACTACCTGTTCGCGCCTGCCCAGCTCGCGGTCAAGGCCATGCACGACGACGACCTGGAACGCGCCAGGGAATTCCTGAAGTTCCCCGAGGGCCTCAAGCGGCTGCATGTGCAGGAATACGGCTTTTTTATGGCGGCGACGGTAGGGCTGAACCTGCGCGAAGACCAGCTGGACGCGGCCCGCCGGACGATTCCCCCGCTGATCCAACTGCTGGACGAAGATGACACGCCCATGCAGCTGCTGCGCCAGGAGATCACTCAGTACCTGCGGCGTGGCGGCGAAGACGCACTCGAACTGCTGAAACTGCTGATGTGAGCGCCCTGCCTCCCCTGCTGCCCCGCGCCCCGCACGGCGGCCCCTCGGACACCGCGTTCACGGGGCTAGATTTCAGCGTCAACTGCAACCCGTATGGCCCGAATCCGGTGTTGCTGGAAGCGGTCAAAAATGCCGACCACGCCCACTACCCCGACCCGACTTATCTGGACGTGCGGCAAAAACTGGCCGACTGGCACGGAGTCGCGCCGGAAAATGTAGCCCTCAGCGTGGGCGCATCCGACCTGCTCCACCGCATCGCCCGCGCCTTTTTGCCTGCTGGCGAGGTGCTGCTGAGCCTGCACGTCCCCTTTGGCGAACTGGGCCGCGCCGCACAGCTTGGACGGGCCGAAATTCGCGTGGTGGACGAACTCCCGCCGCAATTGCCGCCCCACACCCGGCTGGTCTATGTCGGGCAGCCGCATAACCCGACAGGCCGCAGCCTGAGCACTGGCGAACTGCAAGCCGTTGCTGACGCCTGCACCGCCGCGAATGCCCTGCTGGTGCTGGATTTAGCCTACGCGCCGTTCGTTGGGTTATCCATCATCCATCATCCATCTACCATCAACCTCCTTTCCCCTGGCAAAGCGCACGGGCTGGTCGGAGCGCGGCCTGCTTACGCCATCGCCAGCGCCGAAATCGTGGCTCAGCTGGAGAATCTGGCCCCCGCGTGGCACGTTCCGGCGGGGACGGCGGCAGCCCTGGCCGCGTTGCCCACAGCACAGGAATTTTTAGCTGAAACCCTGCCACGAGTTCGGCGGGACGCCCTGGCCTTAGCCACAGCTTTGCGCGAATTTGGCGCGGTGGAGCATCACGGGACGCCCTATCTGACGCTGGAAGTCGCCCCCTCTCTGCAACAAGGCGCGGCGGCTACAGCGCGGGAACTGCTGACGCGGGGAATCCGGGTGCGGGACTGTGCCAGCTACGGCTTTCCGGGCCGCGTCCGGGTCAGCACTCAGGGCGCGGCGGCGGATGCTCGCCTGATTGCCGCGCTGCAGGAGGTTTTTCATGGGTAGAGCCATCATGATTCAGGGCTGCACATCTAACGCGGGCAAGTCGTACCTGTGCGCGGCGTTGTGCCGCATCCTGGCCGACAAGGGGCTGAGGGTCGCGCCGTTCAAGGCTCAGAACATGAGCAACAACGCCGGAGTCACCCCCCCGGCAAGCCGGACGCCGGGGCTGGAAATGGGCCGCGCCCAGCTGGTGCAGGCCCGCGCCGCCCGAGTGGTGCCCGACGTGCGGATGAACCCGGTGCTGCTCAAGCCCGAGGCCGACACCCGCTCTCAGGTGGTGCTGCTGGGCCGCGCCGACCCTGCACTCACCGCGCTGCCCTGGCGCGAGCGCAAGCCGCAGCTGTGGCCGCACGTCCAGACCGCCCTGCACAGCCTGCTCGACGAGTTCGACGTGGTGGTCATCGAGGGCGCGGGCAGCCCCGCCGAGGTCAATCTTCGCGAGTCCGACATCGTGAATATGCGGGTGGCACGCGAAGCAAACGCCGCCGTGCTGCTGGCCGCCGACATCGACCGGGGCGGCGCGTTCGCCCACCTGCTGGGAACGTGGCATTGCCTGATTCCCGAGGAAAGAGCGCTGCTGCGCGGCTTCATCCTCAACCGTTTTCGCGGGGATGCGCGGCTGCTCTCGCCCGCGCCCGAGTGGTTGCAGCAGCAGACGGGCGTGCCGACGGTAGGCGTCGTGCCGTGGCTGAATATCCCCCTGCCCGAGGAGGACGGCGTGGCGGTGGAAGCTCCATCATCCATCACCCATCATCCATCATCCGGTTTTGTCGCCATTGCCCGCCTGCCCCGCGTGTCCAACCTCGACGAATTCGCGCCGCTGGGCGAACTGGCCCGCTGGGTTTCCACGCCCGCCGAACTGGACGGAGCGCGGGCGGTCATCATTCCCGGCAGCAAAAGCACCGCCTCGGATCTGGCGTGGTTGCGCTCGACCGGGCTGGCCGGGGCTATTTCACGCCTCGCCGCGCAGGGTATTCCCGTACTGGGCGTGTGCGGCGGCTTGCAGATGCTGGGACGTGAAATCTCTGACCCACATGGCGTAGAAGGTGGTAGGAGTGTTCCGGGGCTGGGACTCCTCGACCTGCAAACCGAATTCGCGCCCGAAAAGACCACGCTTCAGACGACTTTTACCGACGCTGAGACGGGCTTTAAGCTAGGCGGGTACGAAATCCACCACGGGCAAACCGTGAAGGGATCGGGCGTGCAGGAGCTTGCGCCAGGGCTGCTGTGGCGGCAGGGCAACGTGCGCGGCACCTATCTGCACGGCATTCTGGAAAATCCGGCGTATCTGGAAGCGTTTCTGGGCTGGGCGGGGCTGCCTGTACCCGCTGGTCTGGACTCGCTGGACGCCCGCCTGGACGCCATCGCCGCGCAGGTCAGGGGCAGCCTGGACTGGGATTTTGTGCGGGGACTGCTGTGCTGATTTTCGTCACGGGCGGCGCACGCAGCGGCAAAAGCAGTTACGCCGAGCGGCTAGCAGCACAGTCCGGGCAGGCGGTCACTTATCTGGCGACCGCCGTCGCCTTCGACAACGAGATGAAAGACCGCATCAGGCGGCACCAGTCCGAGCGCCCCGCCGACTGGCTGACCGTCGAGGAGCCTGTCGACGTCGCCCAGGCCGCGCGGCAGGTGCAGGCGCCCGTGCTGCTGCTCGACTGCCTGAGCGTGTGGGTGAACAACCTGATGTTCCACGACTTCAGCGACGGGCAGATTCTGGACGCCGCCGCCGAACTGGTCAGCGTCGCCGGGAACCGCGCGGGCACGACTATTTGCGTCACCAATGAAGTGGGCTTCGGCATCGTGCCGGACAACGCCCTCTCGCGGCGTTACCGTGACGTGCTGGGCTGGGTCAATCAGCGGGTGGCCGGGGCCAGCGACGAGGCGTATCTGCTGGTCAGTGGGCTGCCGCTGAAGCTGAAGTAGGGCCATGAACGTCCTGGGCATGTTGCTGACGCTCTCGCTGGTCGTCGTCGGCGGCCTGTGCTGGGGCTGGCTTTCCAGAGGTGGCCCCGGCTGGGCAGGCTTCGCGTTGCCGCTGGCGCTGCTGCTGGACATGGTTTTTTGTCTGCTGGCCCGCAGGCAGGCACGGCGCGAATCTGGACGTCTGCAAGCCTCCGACCCGGCCCAGGCTGATGCCGAAGACTACGGCGCACATCATCTGGGTTTGCGAGCGCTGCTGGACGGCGGCCTGCTGCTTGTTGTGCTGTGGCACCTCGCGCGTTTCGCCCTATCCTGAATGTCATGCTCAACTCGCTGCCTGAACTTCTTCAGAACATCAAACCCGCCGACGCCGCCGCCATGTCCCGCGCCCGTGAGCGGCAGGCCCAGCTGACAAAACCTGCCGGGGCGCGGGGCGACCTCGCAGAGATTTCGGTACGGCTGGCGGGCGTGTTCGGCAGCGAAAAGCCGCACCCAAAAGGCGTGGCCGTCATCGTGGCGGCGGGCGATCACGGCGTCGCGCAGGACGGCGTCAGC
>JAGLBK010000128.1 GCA_018260275.1 Deinococcus sp. | reverse complement strand
AAAAACTTCCCGACCCTTTATAAACGCGCTCTAAAGCCGTTCCATCTCAGACTGACCTGAGCGCGGCATGATAGCGGCATGACCCTGCCATCATCAGACGCCCTGGTTTTCTTCGGGGCCACCGGCGACCTCGCCTACAAGCAGATTTTCCCGGCGCTGCAAGCCATGATCCGGCGCGGCGTGCTGAACATTCCGGTCATCGGGGTGGCGAAATCCGGCTGGACGGTCGAGCAACTGCGTGACCGCGCCCGCGCCAGCCTGACTGAGCATGGCGGCGTGGACGAGGAAGCGTTTACCAGGCTGGTCGGCCTGCTTCAGTACATCGACGGCGACTACAACGACCCGGCGACCTTTACGCAGCTGCGCCAGGCCCTCGGCGGCGCGGCGCACCCGCTGCACTACCTCGCTATTCCGCCGAGCCTGTTCGGCACGGTCAGTCAGCAACTCGCGGCCAGCGGTTGCGCGGCGGGGGCACGCATCGTGGTCGAAAAGCCGTTCGGACGCGACAGCGCCAGCGCCAAAGCCCTGAACGCCACCATCCATCAGGTCTTTCCCGAGGAAGCCGTGTTCCGCATCGACCATTATCTCGGCAAGGAAGCCGTGCAGAACATGCTGTACCTGCGCTTTGCCAACGGGTTTCTGGAACCGCTGCTGAGTCGTGAACACGTCCGTGAGATTCAGATCACCATGGCCGAGAACTTCGGCGTGGCCGGGCGCGGCAAGTTCTACGAGGAAGCCGGGGCCATCCGCGACGTGGTGCAAAACCACATGCTTCAGGTGGTCGGCCTGCTGATGATGGAAGCGCCCGCCAACCAGGGCACCGAGGCCATCCGTGACGGCGTGGCGCAGCTGTTCAAATCGGTGAGGACGCTGAACCCGGCGGAAGTCGTGCGCGGGCAGTACGACGGCTACCGCCAGGAAAAGGACGTGGCCCCCGATTCGCAGGTCGAAACTTTCGCCGCGCTGCGCTTTCACGTCGATTCGTGGCGCTGGGCGGGCGTACCGGTAGACGTGCGGGTCGGCAAAGACCTGCCGGTGACCTGCACCGCCGTGACGGTCTTTTTCCACGAGCCGCCCCAGGCCGTATTCGGTGGGGTGTCGCCGGGGGCCAACTTCCTGCGGATTCAGCTGACGCCCGGCATTCAGGTTACGCTCGGCCTCAACATCAAAAAACCGGGCGCGGGCATGACCGGCGAACCTTCTTCCCTGGTACTGCACCAGCAGAACTGGAACGGCATCGCCCCCTACGAGCGGCTGCTGGGCGACGCACTGGCGGGTGACGCCACCCTGTTTGCCCGCGAGGACGAGGTGGAAGAAGCCTGGCGCATCGTCGAGCCGGTGCTGGGCAATGTGGTGCCGGTCAAGGGCTACGCGCCGGGCAGCTGGGGGCCAGCCGAGGCCGACGCCCTGATCGGCGCGGACGGCCCCTGGGCCAACCCCGACCCCAGAGAAGGCCAGGACAGCCCGGCGGCGGCGCCCCAGGCGAGTAAGGTGGGCGAATGACCAGTTCACGCAAGCCCGGCGGGGCCAGGAAAACCTCCGCCCCCGACACCGCTGCCGTCGAAACCGCTGCCGGGAAAACTCCGTCGGCCCGCGCCAGCACGAGCAAAGCCAGCACGAATAAAACTAGCAAAAGCGCCGCACCTAGAACCCCGCCAGTGGCTCAGGCCTCCAGCACGGTCAAGCAGCAGGCGGCCCGTAAGGTCACGCAGAAAGCAGCCACCGCCATCCCCCCGAAGGTGCTGAGTGTGGATATCGGCGGCACCCACGTCAAGATTCTGCTGAGCGGTCAGCCCGTCACGGCGGCGCGGCGCTTTGAGTCGGGGCCGACGCTGACGCCCGCCGAGATGGTCAGAGGCGTGCTTGAGCTGGCCCAGGGCTGGGACTTCGGCGCGGTCAGCATGGGCTATCCGGGGCCGGTGCTGCATGGGCAACCCGTTCACGACCCGGCCAACCTGGGCGCGGGCTGGGTGGGCTTCGACTTTGCCGGGGCTTTCGGACACTCCACCAAGATCGTCAACGACGCGGCCATGCAGGCCCTCGGCGGCTACAGCGGCGGCAAAATGCTGTTCCTGGGCCTCGGCACCGGCCTGGGCACCGCGCTGATCGTGGACGGTATCGTCGAGCCGCTCGAACTGGCGCACCTGCCCTACCGCAAGCACACCTACGAGGACTACGTGGGCCTGCGCGGGCTGGAAAAGGCGGGCAAGAAAAAGTGGCGGCGTGAGGTGGTCGAGGTCATCGGGCAACTCACGTCGGCCCTGCTGCCCGACAGCGTGGTGCTGGGCGGCGGCAACGCCAAACTGTTTGCCGACCACCTGGACGAGCTGCCCAAGAACGTGAAGCTGGGCGAGAACTCCAACGCCTTCATCGGCGGCTTCCGCCTGTGGGACGACGTGGTCAACGCCCGGCCACTGCAACCGGGCAGCTGAAACCGGGGGAGGGCCCAAGCGTTCTTTACGTAAAGAACACTTTCCGACTTCGCAGATTTTACTGTCCAGCACAGATAAATTCCCCTTCTCCCTCTGGCGGGCGAAGGGGTTTTCACTTCCAGAACACCCGCCTACCTTCAGAAAGGCGGCCCGGCGTTTCACGTCCCCCTGAGCCGCAGCCGACACAATGGAAGTATGTCCAACATTCCGACCTTCGACCGTATCGGTGACGAGAATCTCGCCTTCGGTGCGCCCGGCTTTCCGCCGACCTGGAGCAGCAGCGACAAGGATTTCGTGACCACCAGCCTGGGGTCGGGACGGCTGTGGGCCACACTGGGGCACGGCGTGCTGAACGAGGTCTACTGGCCCTCGACGGGCGAGCCGCAGCTGCGCGACCTGACTTTTTATCTGGTCGGGGAAGGCGGCTGGGTGGACCTCAAACGGGTGCGGCGCTACCGGCTGGAAGTGCCCGCGCCGCACCTGCCGCTGCCCCGCGTGGTGCATACCGGCGAGGATTACGAACTGACGCTGGACACCCTGCCCGACCCACAGCGCGACGCCCTGCTGATGCGCTACGACCTCAAGGGGCCATATCAGCTGGTGGTGATCGTCTCGCCGCACCTGAACGTGAGCGGCCAGAACAATGTCGCCTGGGTTGATCACGCGCTGTTTGCCCACCACGAGGACCATGTGCTGTGCCTGACCGCCGACGGCCCCATGACCCACGCCTCGGCGGGCATCGTGGGTGCGTCGGACGGCTGGCACGACCTGCACGATCACGGGCACCTGACCTACGGCTTCAGCAAGGCTGGCCCCGGCAACGTGGCCCTGACCGCCGCCCTGGAACACAGCTCGGGCGTGCTGGCGCTGGGCTTTTCCAATACCGCGCGCGGGGCCTGGACGCTGGCCCGTTCGAGCATCGCCGAGGGCTTCGAGGCTGCCGAGCGCGAGTTTCTGCACGGTTGGTCCACCTGGGGCGACCGCCTTCAGCTGCCCTCCCCCACCCGCGACCTCGGCAGGCTGGGGCAACTGAGCGCCGCTGTGCTCAAGATGCACGAGGACCACACCTACCCCGGCGCGATCGTCGCCAGCCTCAGCACACCGTGGGGCTACAGCACCGACACGCTGGGCGGGTATCACCTGGTCTGGCCGCGTGACGCGACGCTGGGGGCCTTCGCACTGATCGCCGCCGACCAGATCGAGGACGCCCGGCGCATCCTGGCCCGCTTTATCGCCACGCAGCAGGAAGACGGGCACTGGCCGCAGAACAACTATCCCAGCGGCGACCCCTTCTGGGTCGGGCTGCAACTCGACGAAACCGCCTTTCCGGTGCTGCTGGCCGCCAAACTGCGCGAGGAAGGCCACCCCGAACTCCCTGGCACCGCCGACATGGTGCGCCGCGCCCTGAGCTTCGTGGCCCGCACCGGCCCGACCAGCGACCAGGACCGCTGGGAGGAAAACCCCGGTGTGAACCCGTTTACGCTGGCGGTGGCAATCGCCGCGCTGGTGGCCGGAGCACACTGGCTGGAGGACACCGAGCGGGGGGAAGCGCTCAAAATTGCCGACGAGTGGAACGAGCGCCTGGAAAGCTGGTGCTACGTCGAAAAGACGCCGCTGGCTGGCGAACTGGGCGTCAGCGGCTACTACGTGCGCCTGGCCCCCCCGCAGAAGGACGGCGGCCTGACCGGACAGGTCACGCTGCGGAACCGCATGGGCGAAACCATCGGCGTGTCGGCCCTGGTCAGCATGGATTTCTCGTACCTCACGCGGCTAGGGCTGCGGCAGGCTAAAGACCCGCGCATCCAGAACACCATCAAGGTGGTCGACCACCTGCTGAAGGTCAGCACGCCCAGCGGCGACCTCTACCGCCGCTACAACGACGATGGCTACGGCGAACATGAGGACGGCAGCCCTTACGACGGAAGCGGCATCGGGCGGCTGTGGCCCCTGCTGAGCGGCGAGCGCGGCCACCTGGCCTTGCAGGCGGGCGAGGACCCGCTGCCCTACCTTCAGACCATCGCCAACTGCGCCAGCGCGGGCGGCCTGCTGCCCGAACAGGTCTGGGACGCCGCGCCGATTCCCGAACGGGGGCTGTTTCCGGGTAAACCGTCTGGCAGCGCCATGCCGCTGGTCTGGAGCCACGCCGAATTCCTGAAGCTGCTGGTCGCCCGCGAATCGGGCCGCCCGGTCGAACTGCTGCGCGACGTGGAAACCCGCTACGCCGGGCCGCGCCCCGCGACCGAGTGGCGCTGGCGCAACGAAACGCCCATTCACGAGCTGCCGCCGGGCCGCGACCTGGTGTTCGAGAGCACGGCGCCGTTCACGCTGCACTTCGGCTGGGACGGCTGGCAGGACGCCCAGGACCGCGACGCCGCGCAGGGCACCTTCGGCCTGTGGACGGTGCGGTTCTCGCAGAGCGACCTTGGGCACGCCACCCTGAACTTCACCCGGCGCTTCGGGGACGGCTGGGAAGGCACCGACCACGAGGTCGTCCTGCAACAGCCCCAGGCCAAAGCCGCGTCGGTGGATCAAGGCGGCGCGGCGGGAGGCTGAAGCTCCGCTGAGTTCTATCTGACAGCCGCGTTTTATACTGCTTCCCATGAGCCTTTCCGATGCGCTGCGTACCCCCCTCCAGTTCGAGCCTGCCTTCAAGGAGCGGGTCTGGGGGGGGCGTCAGCTGCTGCCGGACAGTGACCAGCCCATCGGCGAGGCGTGGATTCTGCACGAGGATCAGCCGGTGGTGGCCGGGCCACTCGCCGGGCGCACCCTGGCCGAGTTGACCCGTGAATTTCCTGCCGAGCTTCTGGGACAGCAGCAGGCGGGACAGGAACAGGCCGGGCGCTTTCCGCTGCTGCTCAAGCTGCTCGACTGCCAGGACTGGCTGAGCGTGCAGGTTCACCCCAATGACCAGCAGGCGCGAGACATGGTCGGCCCGGACGAGAACGGCAAGACCGAGGCGTGGCACATTCTCAGGGCGGAGCCGGGCGCAAAACTGATTTCCGGCACCCGCGAAGGCGTCACCGACGAGGGGGTGCGGCAGGCGATTCTGAGCGCCAACGTGTCCGGTGTGACCCAGGAAAGCGAGGTTCACGCGGGCGAAACGCTGATGGTGCCCGCCGGAACCCTGCACGCGCTGGGGCCGGGGCTGCTGATCTACGAAATCCAGCAGACCAGCGACACGACCTACCGCGTCTACGACTGGGACCGTCCGGCGTCGGCGGGGCGCGAACTGCACCTTGAGCAAAGTGCCCAGGTCACGCGCCTGGGGCAGGCGGGCTTTACTCCTGCGCCCACCGAGCGCCCCGGCGCGACCGACCGGCTGGCCGAGTGCGAATTCTTCCGGCTGGAGCAGCTTCAGGGAGGCGGGGCGCACCCCATCGGCGGCGACACTGCCGGGCAGGGCTTTCACGTCCTGACGGTCAAAACTGGCGAGGCGCGGCTGCACACGGCAGCAGGCGAACTGGCGCTCAGGCCCTACGACACGGTGCTGCTGCCCGCCGCGCTGGGGGCCTACGAACTGAGCGGCACCTTCGAACTCCTGCGGGGGCAACAGCCATAACCCGGACGCCTGAGCCGGAGCGGATAGCGGCCTCTACACCGTCCACTTCCACACAGATTAGCGACGACCTGGGCCTCTCCGGCACCTTCGAGGGCGAGTCGCGTTTCATTCACCGCGACGGGCGCTTCAACTCGCGGCGCACCGGCCTGGGCCTCAGTGCCTATAACCCGTACACCGTGCTGCTGGGGCTGCCCTGGCCGCAGTTTTTCGCCTGGGCGCTGGCGGTGTACCTGCTGCTCAACGGGCTGTTCGCGCTGATCTACTTTGCGCTGGGGCCGCGTGCCCTCAGCGACAGCCCGATGTTGGAAAGCAGCCGCCTGGCCACCGACTTCTTCTTCTCGGTGCAGACCTATGGCACCATCGGTTTCGGACATGTCTACCCGGCTACCACCGCCGCCAATCTCGCGGTGACGCTTGAAGCGTTCGTGGGGCTGGTGGCGGTGGCTCTGCTAACGGGGATGCTGTTCGCGCGGTTCTCGCAGGCTAACCACCGGGTACTGTTCAGCGATCACGCGGTCATCGCACCCTACCAGGGAGGCCGCGCCCTGATGTTCCGGATGGTCAACGGGCGGCGCAGCGAACTGATCGACGTGTCGGTCGAGGTCGTGCTGACCCTGCGCCAGGACGAAGGGACCGAAGCCGGAAACCGGGCTGGGGCTGAAAACCGGGCCAACCCCTCACTGAACAACGTGGGCCACACCCAGCACCGCCAGTTTCTGCCCCTGCCGCTGGAACGCTCACAGGTCACCCTCTTTCCGCTGGCGTGGATGGTGGTGCATCCCTGTAGCCCCGAAAGCCCCTTCACGCGCCTGAACGCCGCCGAACTCGCGGCCCACGACGCCGAGGTCATCGTGATCTTCCGCGCGACGGACGAGGTCTCGCAGCAGCCGGTGCAGGCCCGTGTCAGCTACCACAGCAGCGAAATTTTGTGGGAGCGGCGTTTCGTGCCGATGTATGTCCGCACGGGCCACCAGTTGGCCGTCGATGCCCGGCTGCTGCATACCACCGAGGCCCTGCCGGAAACCCCAGTGCCCCGAAACGCGTAACAGTTAAGGGGAATAGCCGCTTCCCAGGTGTATTTGTGAACAAAAACGGGACTGCCCGGCTACCGGCTTGACCTAAACTACGTCTTGTCCGAATGTGCGGTCTACCGCGCAAACTTTCCCCTGTCTTAAATCTGTTTCAAAGGAACCGAATGATGTTTGAATGCTTACTCCCTGAATCTTTTTCGCCCCCGGCCCTGACCCGGAGCCAGACATGAAGCGGGCCTTCCCCGCCGCCCTGCTGCTGGGCGCGGCCCTGCTGACTGGCTGCAAGGCCCCCGGACAGACCGCTCAGAAAAACGACCTTGATGCCCCGCCGCCCAAGTCCACCGCGATTCAGGTCGCCACGGTAACGGCCAGAAGCGGTGCTCTGACCGTGCAGCGCAACGTGAGTGCTACCATCGGCGCCCAGCGCGACAGCAAGGTGGCCGCGCGGGTCAGCGGCACGGTCGAATCGGTGCCGGTCACGGTGGGAACCCAGGTGCCCGCCGGAGCCGTGGTGGTGCAACTCGACCCGACCCAGCAGCGCCAGGCCCTGCAAAACGCCCAACTGCAACTGCGCCAGGCCCGCATTGGCCTGGAGCAGGCGCAGAGCACCGCCGGGCAGTCGGGGGC
>JAGLBK010000127.1 GCA_018260275.1 Deinococcus sp. | reverse complement strand
CCAGGCCCGGCTGGGCTACGCCTTCGTGGATACGCTGCTTGGGGGCCAGTTCGGCCAGGACCCGGCGGCTTACGAACGCGCCCTACGCGCCGGTTTTGACCCGGCAGGAGCTTACAGCGTGGCGATGCTGAGCCTGACCCAGCCCCTGCCGCTCACCCCCGAAGGCTTCACAGTACGCGAGCAGGCCACGCGGCACCTGCGCGAAGTGCTGCTGTCGTTGGGAACGCCGCCGCTGATCAGTATCAACCTCAACCAGATCTGGTTCCTGCTGCCCGAAACGGTGCTGCCGGGCCGGGTCTGGGAACGCCTGGGCTGGAGCCGCCAGCCGGTGCCCCTCGGCGGCATGGTCTATAGCCGCCCGCGCCAGGGGGCCGAAAGCGTGTCCCGGAGCCGCAAGGAGGTGCTGTCGCTAGCCGCCCACGCCCGCGCCGGAGAGTTGCGTTCCTACGCCGAGGTGCTGCTGCCCCGCGTCCTGAGCGGCGACCCCGACGCCCAGGCTGACCTGCTAGACACTTTCCTGACTCCCCTGCGGGCCACCCGTGGCGGAGACGCGCTTGTCGAGACGGTACAGGCCCTGTGCGATACGGGATTTTCACAGGTAGAGGCGGCCACCCGGTTGAAAATCCATCCGAATACCCTGCGTTACCGCGTGGGGCGGATTGAAAGCCTGACCGAGCGCCGCCTGGATGATGCTAAAACCCGCTCGCTGTGGTGGCTGGTCCTGCAACTGGCGGCCAACCGGGCCAGCGATAAGTTGTGATGAATAACCAATAAATCCTGGTCTATTTTGTCAATTTGCTCCGAAACCCGGCTGCCAGCCTGGAAGTAGCCTGAGCTATTCCCTCTGGAGGTCTGTACTGATGACGACTACCCTGTCAAAAACCGAAGAACTGCTGGCCCTGCGCCAGAGCGAAGTGCCGCGCGGCATCAGCAACGCCCACCCGGTGGTGGCGGCGCGTGCCCTGGGCAGCAAAATCTGGGATGTCGAGGGCCGCGAATACCACGACTGGGTCGGCGGTATCGGCGTGCTGAACGTGGGCCACAACCACCCCGCCGTAATCGAAGCGGTCAAAAAGCAGCTGGACCAGTTTTGCCATACGTCGTTTCAGGTCACGATGTACGAGCCGTACCTGCGCCTCGCCCAGCGCCTGAACGCCCGTTTCCTGGGGGAAGGCCCGGCCAAGACCATTTTCCTGAGTACCGGGGCCGAGGCCACCGAGAACGCCGTCAAAATTGCCCGCGCCTACACGGGCCGCCCGGCGGTCATCAGCTTCACGCACTCGTTTCACGGCCGCACCCTGATGGGCATGACCCTGACCGGCAAAAAGGCATACTACGCGCAGAATTTCGGTCCGTTCGCACCCGACATCTATCACGCGCCCATTCCCTACGAGTATCACGGGGTCAGCACCGACATGGCGCTGGCCGGGCTGGACGAACTGCTGCACACCACGGTGGACGCCAGCCGGGTCGCCGCCATCATCATCGAGCCGGTGCTGGGTGAGGGCGGCTTTCTACCTGTTCCGGTGCCCTTTTTCAAGGCGCTGCGGCAGCTGTGCGACCAGCACGGAATTTTGCTGATTGCCGATGAGATTCAGGCCGGAGTAGGGCGCACCGGCACCTTCTGGGCCGTGGAGCAGAGCGGCGTGAAGCCCGACCTGCTGTGCTTTGCCAAGAGCATCGGCGGCGGGCTGCCCCTGAGCGGGGTCACGGGCCGCGCCGAGGTTATGGACGCGCCGCAGACCGGCGGCCTGGGTGGAACCTACGCCGGAAACCCGCTGGCGTGTGCGGCGGGTCTGGCCGTGCTGGACCTGTTCGAGGACGGGCAACTGCTGGAGCGGGCCAAGCACGTGGGCGAACAACTCCGCGAGGCCCTGACCGCGCTGCAAAAAGAGGTGCCGGGCCTGGGCAACGTGCGCGGCCTCGGGCCGATGATAGCCGCCGAATTCGTCAAGGACCCGGCCACCCGCGAACCCGACCCCGCCACGGCCAAACGCATCATCGAGTTGGCCCGTGACAAAGGCCTGCTGCTGATGGGAGCCGGGATGTACGGCAGTGTCATCCGCGTGCTGGTGCCGATTACCGTGACCGACGAGGACCTGCAGGCTGGAATAGCCATCTTCAGCCAGGCAGTCAGGGACGCCGTCAGCACTAAAAAATAAGGCCCTGTCCCGAAAAAGGCACTGTCCCGAAATTCACACCCCACCATCGCGCCTTAAAATCGCCCCCCTCATCACTCAGCACCACAAGGGAGAACCCACATGGCTTACATCCAGCTGAAAACCAAGATTCCCGGCCCCCGTAGCGTGGCCCTGCAGGAACGCCGCGCCCAGGCCGTCACCAAGGCCCTCGGGCAGGCCAACGCGGTCGCCATCGCCTCGGCGCAGGGCGCACTCGTGACCGACGTGGACGGCAATACCCTGATTGACCTGGCGGGCGGCATCGGCATGATGGCGGTAGGCCACAACCACCCCAAAGTCGTGCAGGCGATTCAGGAACAGGTCACCCAGGTCATTCACCCCTGCGCCCTGATGGTCAATTTCGAGGGTTATCCGGCACTGGCCGAGCGGCTCAATGCCCTGACGCCCGGCGACTTTCCCAAGAAGACCATTCTGGCTAACGGGGGCGCGGAAGCCGTCGAGAACGCCGTCAAGATTGCCCGCAGCTACACGGGCCGCCAGGGGGTCATCGTGTTTGAGGGCGCGTACCACGGGCGCACCAACCTGACCATGAGCATGACCAGCAAGTACGGCCTGTTCAAGAAGGGTTTCGGGCCGTTCGCCAGCGAAATCTACCGCCTGCCCTTTCCCAACGCCTACCGCCCGCCCGCCGGAATGGACAGCGACGCCTGGACCGAGTGGTGCTGCTGGAACCTGGAAAATGCCCTGGTAGCCCAGGTCGACGGCTCGGCGCTGGCTGCCATCGTCATTGAGCCGGTGCTGGGTGAGGGCGGGCTGGTGCCGGTGCCTGCCAAGTTCCTGCAAAAAATCCGTGAAATCTGCACGCGGGTAGGCGCGGTCATGATTGCCGACGAAATCCAGAGCGGCAGCGGGCGCACCGGCAAGCTGTACGCCATCGAACACTCGGGCGTGATTCCCGATATGGTCGTCAGCGCCAAGAGCCTGGGGGCCGGAATGCCCATCAGCGCCGTGACAGGCCGCGCCGAAATCATGGACGCCCCTCACCTCGGCGGTGTCGGCAGCACCTACGGGGGCAGCCCGGTGGCATGCGCGGCGGCACTGGCGGTGCTGGACATCCTGACCGAGCCGGGCTTTCTGGAGCGGGCGCAGACCGTCGAGCGCGTGGTCCGCGAAGTCTGGGAACCCCTGCGCGGCGAGCTGCCTATCGGTGATATCCGGGGCATCGGGGCGATGATGGCGGTGGAATTTGTCAAGGACCCGGAAACCCGCGAACCCTGGATGGAAATCATCGCGGCGGCGGTACCGGTGGCCGTCTCCAAAGGGGTACTGCTGATGCGGGCCGGGCTGTACAGCAACTGCGTGCGCTTTTTGCCCGCACTCGATATCCCCGAGGACATGCTGCGCGAGGGGCTACAGGCGGTCGTGGAAGCCGTGCGCGAGACGTACCAGAAGATGCAGGCCGAGCAGCCCAAGGAAAAGGCCCTGGCATGACGGGGGACGCAGGAACACCGGGCCCAGGAGCACCAAACGCAGGAGCGAGTTTGCTGCAGGGCCGCAAAGTGCTGGCGACCCGCGAGGATGGCCGTTATGTGGTGGTGCAGGCCCGCCCGGAGGACGCCCCGGCCCTGGAAGCCGTGCAGCGGGCCTGCTTTCCCGATCTCAGCGAGAGCGAACTGGCGACTGCCCGGCATTTCCTATCGCAGCAGCAGCACTTTCCGGAGGGGCAACTGGCGGTGTTCGATACGCAGACTGGCGAATTGGTCGGCTCCAGCAGCGACTTTCAGATGAACGTGGATTTTGCCCACTACGCACACCCCTTTATGGAAGAAACCGGAGACAACCTGTTCACCACGCATGACCCACGGGGCGAGTGGCTGTACGGCGCGGATATCGGCATTCACCCGAGGGTGCGCGGGCAGGGACTGGCGAAGCTGCTCTACGGCACGCGGCACGACCTGGTGCGCCGCCTGAACCTGCGCGGACACGTGGCCGGGGCCATGCCCAAGGGCTACGGCGCGGTGGCTGAGCGCCTCTCTATCGAGCAGTACGTCGGCGAGGTCATTCGTGAGGAGCGGGCCGACCCGGTGCTGACGGTGCAACTTAAGCGCGGCTACGGCGTCTGGGGCATCATTCCCGACTACCTGGAAGACGAGTCGGTGCGGAATTACGGCGTGTTCATCATCTGGCGCAACAGGGAGTACCGGGCGTGACCACGGCAGCAAAATATGTCCTGTATTACGGCGGAGTCGTTCGGCCCTACGCCGACGAGCGCACGGTAGAAGCGCTCCTGGTTGAGGACGGCAAGGTGCGGTATGCCGGAGAACTGGCGGCGGCCCAGGCGATAGCAGAAGCCGCCATGCAGAATGCAGAGGTGCAACCCGCGGAGGTGCACGCGGTGGACTTGCAGGGCTGCCTGCTGATTCCCGGCCTGACCGACGCCCACGTTCATGTCTGGAAGGTGGGGCAACTCCGCACCACCATGCTCGACCTGCGTGAGGCCGCCTCGCCTGAGGAATTTAACCGGCTGGTGCAGGAGCGCCACGCCGCGCTGCCGGAAGGCGCCTGGCTCTGGGGACGCGGCTGGAACGAGGCCAAACTGGGCCTGATACCCACGCGCCGCCAGCTGGACGCCCTGGCTCCCGGACGCCCGGTGCTGCTCACGCGGACCTGCGCCCATATTCACGCGGTCAATTCGCTGGCGCTGGAGCGGGCCGGAATCGACGCCACGACGCCAGCGCCCAGCGGCGGCGAAATTCAATTCGACAGCGGGCTGCTGACCGAAACGGCGTACGGTCTGGTCTTTCAGGCGATGCCTGCCCCTAGCCAGCAGGACTACGAAACCTGGGTGCTGGCGGGGCTGAATTACCTCAAGTCGCTGGGCTTCACCTCGGCCACCGACCCCGCCGTGGACCCGCCGCTATACGCCGCTTACCGGGCACTGGACGCCGCCGGAAAACTGCCGATCCGGGTCAATCTGCTGTACATCTGGCGGCCCGATGGCGGCTCACAGACGTATCCTTTGCCCGAAAAGCACTTCTCGGCCATGCTGCGCTGCGACAGCGTCAAGTTTTTTACCGACGGCGGCCTCAGCGGGGCCACGGCAGCCGTGAGCGTGCCCTACAAGGAAACGGGTTCGCAGGGTGTGCTGCGATTTGAGGACGAGGACCTGTACCAGCTGGCCCGCGAGGCTTATCTGGCCGACTTCCACATCGCCGCGCACGCCATCGGGGACACCGCCCTGACGCAACTGCTGGGGGTCTACGGGCGGCTTCAGGCCGAGTTCCCGGCGGGGCCGCGCAACCGCATCGAACATTTCGGTCTGCCTTCCGCCGCACACCTGGCCCTGGCACGGCAGCTCAAAGTGATTGCCGTACCACAACCGGTGTTTCTGCACGAGCTGCGGCTCAACTACCAGCGTTACATTCCCGACGAACTCTCCGGTCAGGTGTTTCCGCTGCGGGCCATGCTGGACGCAGGGCTGGACGTGGCTTTCTCCAGCGACGGCCCGGTGGTCAAGGAGCTGCGGCCCCTGTGCGGGTTGAAGGCCGCCGTGGCCGAGGCGTATGTGCCGGGTGAAAACGTCACACTCGCTCAGGCGCTGCGGGCCTATACCTGGGGCGGGGCGGTCGCCACGGGCGTGCAGCATACGCGCGGCACCCTGGAACCCGGCCTGCTGGCCGATATCAGCCTGATCGAGCGCGACCTATTTGACCTGCCGCCGGACGCCTGGCCCGCGCTGAGCGTGCAAGCTATCCTGGCCTCCGAACATCCCCAGCCGCCCCAATTCCACTCCCCACAGGTGACCCCATGACAACCCCGACCAATCAGTCCGTTCTCCGCAGCAAGGCCTATTTTGCGGGCGAGTGGCGCACCACGGCCCAGACCTTCGAAGTCTTTCACCCTGGCAACGGCCAGAGCATCGGCAGCGTGGCCGACTGCACGGCAGATGACGCCCGCAAAGCCATCGACGCCGCCGAAATCGCCCTGAAATCCTGGCGCAAGGTCAACCCCAACGAGCGCGGCAAGATTCTGCGCAAATGGAACGACCTGATGTTTGCCCACCAGGAGGAACTCGCCCGCCTGATGACCCTGGAAATGGGCAAGCCGATTACCGAGACACGCGGCGAGGTGGCCTACGCGGCCAGCTTCATCGAGTGGTGCGCCGAGGAGGCCGGGCGCATCAGCGGCGAGCGGATTTCCATGCGCTTTAACCACAAACGCGGCTTTACCAGCATGGAGCCAGTGGGCATCGTGTACGCCGTGACCCCCTGGAATTTCCCGGCAGGCATGATTACCCGCAAGGTAGCCCCGGCGCTGGCTGCGGGCTGCGTGATTATCGTCAAACCTGCCGAGCTCTCGCCCATGACTGCGCTATTTCTGGCCGAGCTGTGGCTGCAGGCTGGCGGCCCCGCCGATACCTTTCAGGTGTTGCCCACCAACGACGCCGCTGGCCTGACCGCCCCGTTTATGGAAGACGAGCGGGTGCGTAAGCTGACCTTCACGGGGAGCACCGCCGTGGGCCGCCTGCTGTATCAACAGGCCGCCAAAACCATCAAGCGCGTGAGCCTGGAACTCGGCGGCCACGCCCCCTTCCTGATTTTCGACGACGCCGACCCCGCTAAAGCCGCGCAGGAAGTGATTGGCAGCAAGTTCCGCAACACCGGCCAGACCTGCATCTGCACCAACCGGGTGTATGTACAGCGCGGCATCGCCGAGGAATTTACCCGCATCCTGACCGAAAAGACGGCGGCGCTGAAGGTAGGCGACCCGCTGGCTGACGACACCAATATCGGCCCAGTGGTCGAGCAGGCTGGACTGGACAAAATCAAGGCGCAGGTGGACGACGCGCTGAGCAAGGGCGCGACGGCCACGGTGGGCGGCAAGGTCAAAGAAGGGCTGTACTTTGAACCCACCATTCTGACCAACGTGGCTCCCGACAGCCTGATTCTGAAGCAGGAAACCTTCGGGCCGGTGGCCCCGGTAGTCATCTTCGACACCGAGGAAGAAGCGCTGCGCCTTGCCAACGACAGCGAGTTTGGTCTGGCCGCCTACGCCTACACCAACGACCTGAGCCGGGCTTGGCGGGTGGCCGAGGCGCTGGAATACGGCATCGTGGGCATCAACGACGGCGGGCCGACGGCGGTGGCTCCTCATGTGCCCTTCGGCGGGATGAAAAACAGCGGCGTGGGGCGTGAAGGCGGTCACTGGGGACTGGAAGAGTACCTGGAAACCAAGTTCATCGGGATGGCCCTTAATCTGGAAGGCTAAGGCCAGACCCCGGCCTATACCCTGGTCTGTGCGCTCCCCGGTCCCTACTGGCCGGGGATTTTCTGTCGTGCGGCGAGTAACACGGGATTAAAATAATTCAGAGACATACTGTGCTGGTCACACGCCCCCTCACCCTTCCGCCGCTTTGCGGCTCCCTCCCTCTCCCACAAGGGGCTGGGTAATGCCGAAAAATCTCTCATATTCTCTGTCTAGCGTTGTAGCCGAAGAAAATCCCTTCAAAGCGTTCAAGTCCCCGTG
>JAGLBK010000126.1 GCA_018260275.1 Deinococcus sp. | reverse complement strand
GGTTGGTTGGGTAAGCTTTGCGTTTCACACCTCAAAGCATCCCACCACCCTGACCCTTTATAAACACGCTCTTAGACTATCCCCATGATGCGTCTGACCGTAAACGTGGAACTGGACGAGGCGGGGCGGCCCCCAATCCATAACACCTTCCGGCTGACGCCCGCGCAACTACTAGAGCTTGGGCTGGCGGGAAGTGTGGCGCAGGAGGCCCGGTGGGAAGTGGACGAAATCGCAGACAGCCCACTGCGAAAGTTCATCGGGATTGCGCCGAAGCTGGAGGAAGAAAGCCTAGAGTTTTACCGGAAATTGCGCGGCTACGACGAATAATTAAACCCGCGTCCCCTCGTACATCTCCGCCAGCGTCAGCGTCACGCCTACGCAGGGCAGCGTCACCTCGCCTTCGTCTTCCCAGTAGCCTTCGCTCCAACCTTCGCCGCCGTGTTCAATGTTGCGGATGAACAGGCGCACAGCCCGCACGTCGGTGTCTATCAGCAGGTAGGCTTGCAGGCTGGGCAAGCTCTGGTAGGCGTCGACCTTCTGCCCCAGGTCGGTGGCGCGGGTGCTTTCGCTGAGGACTTCTACAATCAGGCAGGGAGCTTCGGCGTAGCGGGCGTCGTCTGGGATGTCCTTGCAGGTCACGAGAATGTCGGGGTAGTAGTAGCGGGAGCCGTCGGGGACTCTTACGCGCAGGTCACTGGCAAAGACATACCCACCTTTTTCGCGTGTCGGACGGTGCAGAAATGCTGCCAAGTTCGCCGTAATTTTCCCGTGTTTCGCTGTGACCCCATCAGCGTGCAGCGGGTACACGAAGCCGTCCACATACTCGCGCTTGACCGGGCTGGTTTCCTCGGTCAGCAGGTATTCTGCTTCGCTGATTTTGCGTAGGGCAGAGGTCATGACTCAGTTTAGCTGCCTTCACGCTGCTCACCCCGGTCAGTTTTGAGCGTGGCGTAAATCACCGTATCCGTCCATTCGCCCTTGCTCCACCAGTTTTGCCGCTGGTGGGCTTCCTTCTGCATACCCAGCCGCTCACACATTCGGGCAGAGGCCATGTTGCGGGCGTCCATCTGCGCGGCGACACGGTGCAGGCGATAAGTGTCAAAGGCCAAATCCAGCACAGCCTCCACCGCTTCGGTTGCCAGCCCCTGCCCGCCGAAAGCCGGATTCATGACCCAACCGATTTCGGCCACCTGCTTTGTCTCGTCGGTCAACCAGAGGCTGGCGTCGCCAATCACCTGCCCCTGATACTCCCACACCAGTGCCAAAGCCCCGGCCCCGGTGTCCAGCCCGGTGCGCGGCAGCCGTTTCTGGAGTTGCTGCCCGGCAAAGGGGCGCGTCCAGGGGTCGTCCAGCAGGTAACGGGCCATCTCGGGGCGGCGGTGATAGGCCAGCAAATCCTCTAAATCGTCTGCCTCGTGTAGGCGGAGCTTCAGGCGGGCAGTGGAGAGCGGTAGCGTAATAGAGTGCTGGCATATCCCGAGTGTATCCGGCGGCTTTTGCCTTTCCTCATGCTCAGTAATTACAGTGTGAGGGATGAAAAAGGCGTTCGTATTGGCTTTACTCGTGGGCAATGTGGCCCAGGCACAAATCTGGACAGTGGATGGCCCCTTCAAAGATGAGTTCATGGGGTGCTCACGCATCAGCACGGGGCAGGTGCAGTGCGCCATGAAATCGAGTTATATCGGCAATGGCCCGACCTATATCGGCGCGACTTACTTTGCCACCGACTCGGCAGCCTACGCGCCCGACAACAAGCGCTACATCGCCTCACGCTCTAGCATCAACGGGCGGGATGTCAGTCGCAGCGAGGTCAATGTGAGCAAATCGGCCCCGGTTATGGTAGTCTATACCTTCGATTACCCCCGGAACTTTGACCGGATTGCACTTCTGTTTATAGATACGGGCATGCTCAAGCAGGTGCCTATCAAAAGTGACGGCGCGATAACTTCCCCCGCAGCCGCGCCGCAGTCCCAGACGGTTTCTTCGGCCCCCAAAGCCCAGTCCACGGTGCCGCTCAATGCCTTCGATATTAAATTGACAGGGTGCACACAGAATGCTCAGGGTGACTACAGCTGTAAACAGGCCGACCTGATTCCACGGCGCTAAATTTTGGGGTGTCGAACTCGCCTTTCACCCATTGCTGACCTGGACGTGCTGTAGTACTGAAGTAAATGCGTCCTCTTCTTCTTACCTTTTGTCTTTTGGCTGGGGCAGTCTGGCCCGCTTCAGCGGCGCTGGCCGCTTCGACTTCAACCGTCACCGTGCAAAAGGGACAGACCCTGTTCGGCATCGCCCGGAAACACCAGGTCAGTGTCGGGCATCTTCAGGCGCTTAACGGTCTTTCCGGCGACCAGATCAGGGTTGGGCAGGTGCTCCGGCTAACGGGTACGGCGGCGCGGCCTCAACGGCAGACAGTCGGGCAGCCTAATGCTCGGAAGCCCCGCGCAGGCAGCATCAACGCTACTGTTCAGGGCATCTATACGGTTAAAAAAGGTGACACGCTGGGCCACATCGCCCGGTCACACCACGTCAGTGTCCGGGCGGTGCAGCGTGCCAATGCCATGAGCGGCACCACAATTCATACGGGCGAGGCCCTGCGTATCCCGGCAGTCGGTCAGGCCGCGTCGCCGGTGACGCCGCGCACTATTCCGGCGCTGCCGCCCGGTATGGAAGCCCGCCGGGTGTATACTTACGCCACGGTGCGCCCCGGCCAGACCCCCAGCAGTTTTGCCGCTCGCTTCGGCACCACCCCGGCCAGAATTCGTCAGCTTAACGGGCTAAATACGGGGCAGGCCATCGTACCGGGCAAGCGCCTGCTGGTGCCGCGCACCATGGCCCTGCCCGTGCCGCCCAACCCCGCCCGCCGGGCCATTTCGTTCCGGCGGGTGACTGTGCGCGGGGCCACCGTGCAGGTGGTGCGGGTCGATCTGCGCCACCGCGACGTGCTGGTTGCGCCAGTCTTGCCCGGTCAGAGCGACTTCGACCGGGGAGCCACGGTCAGCGCCCTCACGCGCATCAGTGGCGCTCAGGCGGTGGTCAACGGCAGCTACTTTCACCCGCGCAGTTACGCGCCTGCGGGCGACATCGTTAAGGGGGGTCGCCTGCTGACCTGGGGCCGCCTGCCGGTGGCGCTCGCCATTACCCCCGACAACCGCGCCGTGATTGTCGGCGGGGCCAGCATGGGGGCGGGACGCGCTACCGACAGCAGCTGGGACGGTATGGAAACGGTGGTGTCCAGTGGGCCGCTCATCGTCAGCGGCGGCGCGGTCCAGACTTCCTACAGCCGGGTGTTTCACGATCCCGCCGTGTTCGGGCGGGCGGCCCGCAGCGCCATCGGCCTGCTCAGCAGCCGCGACCTGATTCTGGTCAGCACGCATGACCGCCTTAGTGTCGGTGAGATGGCCCGCGTTATGGTCAGCCTGGGGGCCCGCGACGCTCTACTCCTTGACGGGGGCAGCAGCGCCGGGATTTCGTATAAGGGCCAGACGATGCTCAACAGCGTGCGTAAGGTCAGTTACGGCATCGGCGTCTTTACGGGCTACAAAGGGCCGCGTTACTCGCGCTGAACCGGCTGGCCTGCACGGGTCGCCGAGGCGCCGCGCCCCGATCACGGCGTACCATGACGAAATGACTTTTTCTCTTTCCCTTCTTGTCCAGTTACCCGTTATGGAGGTCCAAGCATGAAACCAGCCCAGATTCAGGCCCAGATCAGCCGGGTCATCAGTGAGGCCATCGCCGAGTTGCGCGACCCCCGCATTCCGCTGATCGTGACTGTCGATCATGTCGCGGTCACTTCCGATTATGGCATTGCCCGCGTGTACGTCAGCGCTTTCGGCACCGATATGCCGGACCTGCTCGACGCCCTGTCGCACGCCCGTGGGCACCTGCAACGTCAGGTCGGGGCGCAGGTCAAGCTGCGGCGTATTCCTGTCCTGGAGTTCTACGACGCGGCCACGGCGCGGTTTTAAGGCTTTCTCATGAGCGCTGTTTTCTCGTGAGCACCGTGACGGGTGAGAGCCGTACCGAATTCCGGGTGCGCTACGCCGAGACCGACGCCATGGCGGTGGCCCACCACGCGACCTATCCGGTGTGGTTCGAGATGGGCCGCACCGATCTGATGCACGGCCTCGGGCTGCCCTATACCGAGATCGAGGCGCGGGGCTACTTTCTGATGCTCAGTGACTTACAGGTCAAGTACCGCCGCGCAGCCCGCTACGACGATCCCCTGGTGCTGCTGACCAAAGTGGCCGAGGTCCGCAGCCGCACCCTCAGATTCACCTACGAGCTTTACCGCGCCGGAGCGGCGGGCAACCTGGAACTGCTGGCGACCGGCGAAACGCACCACATCGCCACCGACAAAAATTACCGTCCCTCACGCCTGCCCGACGACGTGCTGGCCCTGTTCACGCCGCTGGTCGGTGCGGCCCGTCCCTGAGCGGGTACTCGGGCAGCTGACCTATTTGTGCGTAAGCTCCGGGCATGGCGACCTTCACCCCGACCACCGATCTGAGCGACGCCCACCCCGAAGCCCGCGTCCTCGCGCCCCTGTTTCGCGATTTCGGGGGGCGCGTGCGCTTTCAGGGGGCCGCCGTCACCCTGCGCGTCGACGACAACAACCCGCTGGTCCGCTCTGCCTTGCAGACGCCGGGACAGGGCAAAGTGCTGGTCGTCGACGGCGGCGGCAGTCTGAACTGTGCGCTGCTGGGCGGCAATCTGGGCGTGTTCGGCGTCGAAAACGGCTGGGAAGGCGTGATTATCAACGGGTGTGTGCGCGACACCGCCGAACTCCGGGAACTTGATCTGGGCGTGCGGGCGCTGGCTGCGTTTCCCCGGCGCAGTGGCAAGCGCGAGGAAGGCCAGCAGAACATTCCCGTGACTTTCGCGGGGGTCACGATTGCGCCTGGTGACCTTATTCACGCCGATGAAGACGGAATCCTGGTGCTGGCGGGCAGCTGATGTCCTGGCTGGTCGCCCCGCAGCTGGCTGGCGCTATGTGTTCGCCATTCGGTCGTTTGCGGGGTAGACTCGAAACTACTCATGGTTAAGCCCGGTGTTCCTGTCGTTCTTGTTGTTTCTCAAAATCATGACCATGCGGTGGCTCTGAAAAATGTCATGCCTCAGGTCGAGGTGCTTCATGTTCCGGACGCCGACACGCTGCTGCGCGAAGCTCACCTGCGCCTGCCCCGGGTCGCTCTGCTCTATACCGGCACGCCGGGTGCGCCGCTGGCCCAGGTGCTGGGCATCCTGCGTCAGCGGGCCGAACTGGCCGGAACCCAGTGGATTGCCGTCGGGTCACAGGGGCTGGGCGATCTGCTGGCGGCGGGGGCCGACGCGCTGATCGGCGACACGACGCCTCCCGAGGCGCTGGCGATGCAGGTGCGGACCATGCTGGCGCGATCGCAGCAGCACGTCGATCTTCAGGATCGCCTGAGCCGTTTGCAGCACCGCATCGACGAATTCGAGCACGACGAGCGGGTGCGCGATCAGCTGATTCATATGCTGGTGCACGACCTCAAAAACCCGATCAGCGCGGTCATGGGCCTGCTCGAAGTGGTCGAGGACGACAGCCGCGTGCCGGGCGATTCCCGTGAGCTGCTGCGGGTGGCGCGTGACGAGGCCCAGCATCTGCTGCACCTGACCGTCAACATGCTGGATGTCCGCAAGATTCAGGCGGGCAAGATGAATCTGCGCCGCGAGCTGATGTTCAGCCCCATGCTCAGCGAAGTGATTGAGCAGGCCAGGGGAGATGTTGGCGGCAGTCTGCGGGAGCGGCAGTTCACCGTGCAGGTGGCTCCTAACCTCAGCCCGGTCAGTGCCGACCCCGAGATTCTGCGCCGGGTGCTGGCTAACCTCATCAGCAACGCTCTGAAACACACCTCGGTGGGCGGCAGCATCGCGGTGGCCGTGCAGCAGGAGCGCCAGGACAGCCTGAGGATCAGCGTACGCGACAACGGCGAAGGCATTCCCGCCGACGACCTGCCCAACCTGTTCGCGGCTTTCGAGCAAAGTCGCCTGACGCTGCATGGCCGTTTCGATACCGGCATGGGGCTGGCCTTTTGCAAGATGGCGATTGAGGAACATGGAGGCCGCATCTGGGTCGAGTCTGAACGGGGGCACGGTTCGATGTTTGCCTTCACCATCCCCTTTGCGCGGGACGCCGACGAGGATGAGGACTTCGTCGAATTGCTGAGCTGACCGTTACTGGGACGCACTCCGCGTTACCTCCTCGCTTCGCGCTCTGTGACCCTCGCCCCTTGCGGGAGAGGGTGCCGCGAAGCGGCGGGTGAGGGGGCCACAAGGCAACTTCTTTTTGTCAAATGCTCTAAAAGTGTCCGAACCATTGACCTACACGCCTTGCTTTTTTACCCGACTTGATCGCGCCGCCGTTCCAGCCACTGGCGCCACCACTGGGCCAGGGCCGCACTACCCCAGCCCAGCAGCAGCCCCCACAGCGCCCCGCCGATGTTCAGAAAGCTGAATCCGGCGGCGGTGCAGGCCAGTGTCAGCAGGGCACTTTCGCGCCATTTCGCTTCGGCCAGGGCGCTTTGTAACCCGCCCAGCACCGACCCCAGCAGGGCCAGACCTGCCAGTAACTGCATCAGCGGCGCGGGAAAACTTCCGGCCAGCCCCAGCAAAGTGCCCGCGCACAGGCCCAGCACCAGGTATCCGGCGGCACAGGCCAGGCCCGCCACGTAGCGCCGCCGGGGGTCGGGGTGAACGTCCGGCCCCATGCAAATCGCGGCGGTAATGGCGCCCATATTCATGGTCAGACTGCCCAGCGGCGCGGCGAGGGTGGAAGCGGCCCCGGTCAGGGTGACCAGCAGGGCGGGCGGCACCTGCCGGTAGCCGTGGGTGTGCAGCACCGCCATGCCCGCCAGATTTTGCGACGTCAGCGCCAGAATCGTGCAGGGCAGCGCCAGGGTCAGCAGCGCCTCCCCGCTGAACTCGGGCCGCACGAATACCGGGCGGGCCAGCACTGGATGCTGTCCCAGCGAAGCAAAATGCAGCTGCCCGGTCAGCGCCGAGGCCAGCACCCCGGCCAGCAGCGCCAGCGGCACTGCCCAGCGCGGCGCAAGGATTCGCCCCAGCAAAAAGACCAGCAGGGTGGGCAGCGTCAGCGCCGGGGCCTGTGGAATGGCGGCCAGCCCACGCAGCACGAAGGGCAGCAGCACCCCGGCCAGCAGCGCCGAGGCCAGCGGCAGCGGCATAGTGCGGGCCAGCCAGTCGAAAGCCCGGCTGAGGCCCACCACGAACAGCACGGCTCCCGTGACCAGCAGCGCCCCGACGACCTCATGAATAGTGAACTTGCCCGCCTCGGCGATCAGCACGGCCAGGCCCGGGGTATTCCAGCCCAGCACCACCGGCACCCGGTAGCGCCAGCAGAGCGCCAGGCCCATGACCCCCAGCAGCAGGTACATGCTGCCCAGCGCACTGGCCCCCTGCGCCGCCGGATAATGGGCGGCGGCAAACGCCTGAACGAACAGCGGGATATTGCTGGCGAAACTGACCAGTACGGCCACCATCCCGGCCAGCAGTGCCCCGGTCGGCAGGGTGTTCGGTGAGGCAGGCGGAGGTTCGGTAGAAAAGTGGGTCACTGGCCTTTACCCTACGGCGCGGCCAGACACCGGCAACATGGTCCAGCACCAAAAGTGGGGCGGGCTGTCTAGTCCTGGGGCTGGACTGTGCAGGTCGGGCGTACCCTGTGGGGCATGACTCAGGCCCTCTATCATCAGTCTCAGCAG
>JAGLBK010000125.1 GCA_018260275.1 Deinococcus sp. | reverse complement strand
GACGCGTTGAGCACCAGCACACGCGGCGCATTCAGGTCCGGCGCGACGCGGCGAGTTATTCGAGTTTCTTCCCCTCCAGTTCCAAGCGTATTCATGCCTCATTCTAAAAGTTCCTGGTCAAGAAAGTGTTGCGCCGGGTGGCCTAGTCGTCCTGAGCCAAATCCCCTATGACCAGCCACACAAGTTGAACGGGAGGCACTCCCGCCTCCGCCCAGAGGCACATACTTAGAAGTTGCACCTGCATAACAGGTTTAGAGGCCGTCCAGAACGATGAAAACGGGTAGTGTCCACAGGGCGGCTTTGCGGAATCTGAGAGACTAACGGCTGGCGTTGAGTAAGGTACGTCGCAATGAGTTCAAAGCCTGGTGCCGGGATTGAGTCGTAAGCAGGGAGAGTTGGCGGGTGATTGGTTTCCGAAACCCCTCACCGCGAGGCCGACGAATTTCAACGCTGTAGACGGCAATTCCGGCTATACATTGGTGCAACTTGTGAGACATACAATCCGGTCCGGTCAGCGCAGCGTCAACCCACCGCGCAGCAGCGTCAGCGTACCGTCGGCGACGTACTGCACGGCCAGCGCCGCCAGCAGAACCCCCAGGACGCGCGTGACCACATGGATTCCGGTCAGGCCCATCAGGCGGGCAATCTGCCCACTCAGGCGCAGCGACAGGTAACACAGCAGCAGCACCGCGCCCGTGACCAGCATGACCGTCAGCAGCAGCAGCGGTTCGCCGTGCGCCGTATTTGCCTCGATCATGATGCTTGCCAGCGTGCCCGGCCCGGCGATCAGCGGAATCGCCAGCGGAAACACGCTGATGTCGGGGCGCTCCTGGGCTTCTTTTTCTTCCTCGGGGGTTTCCTTGCTGCCGCTCTGGCGCACGAAGACCATATCGAGCGCGATCATGAACAGCAGCAGGCCCCCGGCGATCCGGAAGGCGCTGAGGCTAATGCCGAGGTAATGCAGCAGCGCCTGCCCGAACAGGCCGAACAGCAGGATGATGCCGCCCGCGACCAGCACGCCCTTACTGGCTATACGCCGCCGCTCGAAAGCCGGTCTGCTGCCCGCCAGCCCGATAAAGATGGGCGCCAGGCCAATCGGATCCATGACCACCACCATGGTCAGAAACGTTCGGTTGGCTATGGTCAGGAATTCGCCTAGATCGGGCACAGACTGCAGAGTATCAGGCCCGCTCCACTGCACAAACGGCTCAGCCCGCGCCTCAGAAAGCCGGAGCTTTTCATAGGCCCGTCATCCACTGGCGGCCCCGGTGTGGCAGGCTTCAGACATGCCAAACATCATCAAGGCCGCGGCCCTGGCGTTAGCTCTTCTCGGCACTGCACAGGGGGCGACAGCAGTGACCCAGACCGCCACCAACCTGCGCCGCACTCCGGGCGGAAGCGTTCTGCACGTCATTCCACGCGGCACGCTACTGACGGTGGCCTGCCAGCCCGAGTGGTGCCGCACCACCTACCACCGGCGCGGCGGCTATGTGTCGGCCCGTCTGCTGCGCCCCCTGACCAGAAGTGTGTCACTGAACAGGCAGGAAACGAGGTTTTACGCCACCTGCGCCGACATGCGGGCCAGCCGGGCCGCGCCGATCCGGGTCGGGCATCCGGGCTACCGCACCGGGCTGGACCGTGACCACGACGGCTGGGCCTGCCGCTACGACCGCCAGCCCTGAAGCAAAGCAAAACTCCCCGAAAGCGTCACGGCTTGTCGGGGAGTCGATTAAAGCAAGGCTTAGAGCAGCTTGCATAATTACGCCATTTGTGGAACCCCACCCCAAACGCCTCCATTATTCCAGCTGCTCACTAAAAGTTACTCGCTCCGCTCGACATAAAAAGGCCACAAACAACGTGGCCTTTTTATGCACACTGCTCTAATCAGATGAGGGTCTTGCGGCACTTGCTGCACACGCGCACGCGCAGGCTGACGCCGCCACGGGTCACGGTCATGGGTTGCAGGTTGGGCTTCTGGCTGCGCTTGGACACACCAGTCACCTTACGGCCTACCCCACCCGCAGCGCGGGCCTTACCACGGCGGATAACCGAATTGACGACAATCGGCCCCTTACCACATACTTCGCACACTTTAGCCATGTTCAACGCTCCTTCTTGAGTCTGGGCTGTACTTTTTTCCTGGCAGGCGCACCCCGGCTCCACGCGCTCGGCGGGTCAGGGCGTCAGCCGGGCCAGGTGAGGCCAGACAAGCCGTTAAACTGTAGCACACCACGCAGGCCAAACAAAGAGCAACCGGACCCCACTTGGGCGGGACCCGGTTGCTCGGAATGCCGAAAAGACCTAGCGCAGAATACGCAGCGCCTTGAGGATGGCGATCAGCACGACGCTGCCCAGCACGCCCCAGATGATGTTCATCAGCAGCGACTGGTGAGCGTAGTCGACGCTGCCGATGTGCAGCATGCTGCCGAAGATCAGGTTCGCCAGGAAAGCCCCGACGATACCGATGAGGATGTTAGCGACGGCGCCCTGCTGAGCGTCGGTTTTCATGAGCATGCTTGCGAGCCAGCCACAGAGTGCGCCAACCAGAATAGTACCGATCCAACCCATGTTAGTGACCTCCTAAAGTCCTGCATAGAATTGAGTGTGTAGAGATGCCAACGTCGTTCGCTACCCAGAGTGCAGCCCGTTGTTGAATGAAGCATGGATTCCAGCAAAGTGCGGCAATGTGCAGAAGCGTACTTTCTCAAGGTGGACCAAAGAACAAATGGAGGTCCGGCAAAGTTAGCTTAAAAAGCCCAATCCAATTTCACAGGTTTGGCCTCATCTTCCAGCATTCAGCCCGGCAGCCGGGCCGCGCATTTGTCTTACCCGGCCCGGCGCAAAACGCGGTCAAACGCTAGGATGAGGGCTGCCAAGCCGCCCTTGCCGGTGGCACGGAGGCCCCGAAACTATGCCTGAGACCCCTGAACGCGCCTGCCTGCCCTCTTTTTTCCGCCACCTGACGACTGCTGGTCCGGGGAACGCCGGAACCTGCACCAGGGCGGCGTGGCCGGAGGTGAGGGCATGACGTTCACGGTACGGGCACCCGCTTCGAGCGCCAACCTGGGGCCGGGCTTCGACAGCCTGGGCCTGAGCGTGCCGCTGTTCACCACGCTGCGCGTGACGCCGCAGGACCGCACTGAGGTCGTTCCACTGGGGGCAGAACTGGCGGGCACCCCCGCCGACGAGAGCAACTATGTTTATAAGGCGATGTTGCTGGCGGCCAGACGAGCCGGGCGTGACCTGCCGCCTGCCCGCATCGAGATTGAGACCGAGGTGCCACTGGCGCGTGGCCTGGGGTCGAGTGCGGCAGCCCTGGTCGCGGGCGTGGTCGCCGGGAACGAGCTGCTGGGCCGCCCACTGGACGACGAAACCGTGCTGGAAGTGGCCGCCCGTGAGGAAGGCCACCCCGACAATGTGGCCCCGGCGCTGTTCGGCGGCATTGTGGTTGCCACGCTGGACAAGCTGGGCACGCATTATGTGCGGCTGGACCCGCCCGCCAACCTGGGCGTGACCGTGCTGGTGCCCGACTTCGAGCTTTCGACCAGCAAGGCCCGCGCGGTGCTGCCCCGCGAATACAGCCGCGCCGACGCCGTTCACGCGCTGTCTCACTCGGCGCTGCTGGCGGCGGCCCTTAGTGTGGGGCGGCTCGACCTGCTGCAACACGCCATGCAGGACTACATTCACCAGATCTGGCGTGCGCCGCTGGTGCCGGGCCTGAGCGACATCCTAGAAGATGCCCACAAATACGGCGCACTGGGCGCGGCTCTCAGCGGCGCGGGGCCGACGGTCCTGTGTTTTCACGACACGCGCGAACCGACAGGCAGGCTACACACCTACCTGAACGGCGTGATGAAGAAAAACGGCCTGACCGGGCGCGTGATGGACTTTCCGATCGATACGGCGGGCACGGTCGTCACGCGGGAATAGAACGTTGTCCCCCGGATTCAGTGTTCCAGCCGAATCCGGGGCAACAGACGGTCCAGCCAGCGCGGCAGCCACCAGTTCCAGTCGCCCGCCAGTTTCAGAAAGCTGGGCACCAGTACTAGCCTGACCAGCGTAGCGTCGAGCAAAACCGCCACTGCCAGCCCCAGGCCAATGCTTTTGCTGGCCACCACGCGCCCGAAAATAAAGGCGCAGAACACGATGAACATGATAATGGCCGCGCTGGTGATGATCCGGGCGGTGTGGCCCACGCCCAGCACCACGGCCTCGGCGTTGCTGGCCCCGCGCAGATGCTCTTCTTGCACGCGCGAGAGCAAAAAGATTTCGTAATCCATGCTGAGGCCAAACATCACCGCGAACAGCATCACGGGCAGACTGGCGTCAAGCATGCCGACATCCTGCGGAATGCCCAGCAGCGGCGCAAAAGTGCCGTTCTGCACGACCTGCGTGACTACGCCCGCCGCCGCGCCCACCGTCAGGGCATTCATCAGCAGGCTCTTAAGCGGAATCAGCAGGCTGCGAAAGGCCACGGTAAGCAGAAGGAACGTACCCGCAAAAACCGAGATCACCACGGTGGGCAGCGCGTCGCTGATCTGGCGGCTCCATTCACGCTCACCGATGGGTGCGCCGCCCAGCAGGTAATGAAAGCCGCTGGCGCCTAGCGTGCGGCGCAGGCGTTCCTCGAAAGCCGGTATCTGGTCGGCCCGCAGCGAGCGGTCGGGAATAACGCTCAGGCGCAAAAAGGTACGCTCCTGACTGAACGAGCGCCGGTTCAGGGCGCTGAGGGCCGCCAGCGAGTCTTGTGATGTGCCGACCGTCCCTTTCAGGTTCTGTAAGTCTGCTGGGGTCACGAACGGGCTGATGACCCCGCGTACCCCTGGCAAGGCCCTTAGCCTGGTCACGACCTGCTGAAAGCGGGGGCGATCCGCCGGGCCGTAGCGCTGCCCCTGCAAATCGAGGACAACCTCGAACTGGCTGAGCAGGCCGCCCGCCCCCATCCGTCTCACGTCGTCGAGGGCGTCACGGCTCTCGACCCCGTGCGAGAGGCCCCAGGCCCCGGCGTACCCGGTCTTCATATGAAACGCCGGAAGCGCCAACACCAGCAAAAACGCCGCCGAGAGCAGCACGCTAAGCCAGGGCCGGGCGGTCACGCGGCGGGCAAAGCCGGTCCAGCTGGCGGAAGCGTCGGGCGACTGCGCCCAGCCGACCCGCAACAGGCGCGGACTGTTGACCCGCTCGCCCAGCAGCGCCAGCAGAGCGGGCAGGGCCGTGACGCTCGCCAACACGGTCAGGACTACCGCCAGCACGCCACCAATCCCGATGCTCCGCAGGAAGGTGACGTTCGGAATAATGAGTCCGGCCATAGCAATAGCGACCGTGCTGCCGCTGAAAATGACACTGCGCCCGGCGGTCAGCACCGTGTTGGCGGCGGCGGCGCGGCTCGCGGCGGGGCCAGCGACCGCTTGATGGCCCAGGCCCAGTTCCGGATGGCCCGGTTCCGGATGGGCCAGCGCCCCGCGTGACAGTTCCTCGCGGAAGCGGTTGACCATCAGCAGCGCGTAATCGATTCCGGCTCCTAGGCCCAGCATGGTAATCACGCTCTGGGCAAAGGTGCTAACCGGCATCAGGTGCGTCAGGCCGAACAGCGCTGCCATCGCTACTGTGATGCTCAGCAGCCCGACCACCAGGGGCAGACCCGTGGCGACCAGCGCCCCGAAGACCACCAGCAGCATCCCGGCGATCAGCGGCAGGGCCATCAATTCGCTGCGCTTGGTGTCGTTCTCGGCAAAGGCCGTAAAGTCGTCGGCAATCGCCTGCCCCCCGGTGACCCGCACCCGCAACTGCGGCGACTCGGCCTGCCGGGCGTAGGCCCTGACCCGCCGCAAGGTCTCGGACGCACCCTCGTCCAGCGGAATCTGAGCGGCCGTCAGCGTCATGCCCCCGGCCTCCGGTAAAGGCTGGGATCCGCTAACCTGCCCGGCCAGATTCCCGGTCAGATTGCGGGCACTGATCACCCGCCCGACGCCTTCGACCTTTGCCAGCCCCGCCAGAAATTTCTGGTAGGTGGCCTGCCCCTGCGCGGTGGTCAGCGGCGGCGTGCTGTAGGTCACCAGCAGGGCCGTGTTGGTGTCTTTTTCACCAAAGTTCTGGCGCAAAATCTCCGATACGCGGCTGCTCTCGGTATTGGTCAAACTGCCCGCGGCCTTGGCGGTCAGCGCGGCGGGGGTGCGGGCCGCCAGAGGCAGACTGAGCAGCGCGGCCAGCACCCAGACCAGCAGAACGAGGCCGGGCACGCGGGAAACCAGACGGGACAGGAGAAGCACACCTGCACTGTAGCGGGCCTGCGGTGTGCCCTTCGTTGCGCGGGTTGCGGTCAGGCCCCGGCGCGTCGCGCAAAGCAAAGCCCCGGCAGCTCTACACCGGGGCGAAACGCGGAAACAGGGGAACGGTGCTTCAGGGACGCGGCGGAAAACGCACGAAGTTGAGCCAGAACCCTTCAAAGGCGCGAATGGCCGTCAGAAAGTTTTCAAATCCGACCGGCTTGATGACGTAGCCGTTGGCGTGCTGAGCGTAAGACGCGCGGATATCGTCCTCGGCCTGGCTGGTGGTCAGCATCAGCACTGGAATACTGGCAAGCTCAGGATCGCTCTTGAGTTCCTTCAGGACTTCGAGGCCGTTTTTGCGCGGCATGTTGATGTCGAGCAGCACCACGTCCGGGCGCGGCGCGGCGCTGTGGCGGCCCTCGCGGCGCAGGAAGTGCAGGGCTTCCTCACCGTCGCGGGCAATGTGCAGCCGGTTTTTGACGCTGGCTTCCTCGAAGGCTTCCTGGGTCAACAGGATGTCGGGTTCGCTGTCTTCGACCAGCAGGATTTCGACGGTGGGATTGGACACGCCCGGTCCCGAACCTTCAACCGCGCAGGGCATAGCCGACGCCGCGCACGGTCCGCAGCAGGCCGTAGCCGTCGAGATCACGCAGTTTGGCCCGCAGGTTCGCCATGTGCACGTCCACGACATTGCTGCCGTCGGGCAGGCGACCCTGCCAGATTTCCTGGCCGATCTCGTTGCGCGAGTACACCCGCCCCGGCTGGCGAATCAGCAGGGCCAGAATGTCGAATTCCTTGGGCGAAAGCCGCAGCTCGGCCCCCTTGTAGGTCACGAGGCGCTTGTGCGGGTCGAGGGTCAGCTCGCCCATGCTGAGGCTCTCGCTGGTGCGCTGGCGCAGTTGCACCTTGACGCGGGCCAGCAGCTCGTCGGGGTGAAAAGGCTTGATCAGGTAGTCGTCGGCCCCCAGCCCCAGCAGACGCACCTTTTCGTCCACGGTGTCGCGGGCGGTCAGCACAATGATCGGCACAGCGTTGTTCTTGCGTAGGCGCTGCACCACGTCGCCGCCGTCGAAGTCGGGCAGCCCCAGGTCCAGCAGAATCAGGTCGGGGTGATCCTCACGGGCCTTGATCAGTCCGTTCATGGCGGTGTCGGCATGGTCGACGGCGTAGCCCGCGTCACCGAGGTCCATTCGCAGGACATTAGCAATGTCGAGATCATCCTCGACGATAAGAATGCGTTGATCGCTCACTCATCCATGATACCTCTTCATAAAGGTTTGTTTATCCAGTTGGGCCGCGTGATCTGACCAGGTAGTCAGCTAACAACAGGCAACAGGCAGGTGGGGTAACTCAATTTTGTGAGATACCAGAGTTGGCGTTGGTCACACGCCCCCTCTCTGCGAGCTGTACCAGTCACCCTTCCGTCGCTTCGCTCCTCCCTCCCTCTCCCACCAGTGGCTGACTAACGCACACATCTTCCTCATACTCTACGGTTGAGTGACCAGCCGACAAAAACCATCTCAAAGCGCTCAA
>JAGLBK010000124.1 GCA_018260275.1 Deinococcus sp. | reverse complement strand
ATGCCACTTCATATTTCACCAGCGCCACGGACGGTGACCAGGCCAGCCTGACTGATAGTGGAGGCACGTTCAGTAATGGTGTCATGACTAATAATCTCGGCACTCTGGCCGCCGGAGAGAGCGGAACCAGCTGCTTCCAGACGACGATTCGCTGATCTGATCTCCTGCACTTGGTTGTAAAACGCAGCAAGTGATACAGATTCCGATTGAATCCAACTCTCCTGGATTCAATCGGAATCTGTATAAACTATGGAGAAATTGAAGTTGTAGGATGACCCTATGTTGCCCCCTGACGCCATCGCCAAAGGCCAGAAGCTGATGCAACTCTACCGGGGCGGCGTAGGCGGCGAACGAACCAATGCGGGGCGGCTGCTGCTGGCCCACCTCAAGACCAACGACCTGACCCTGTACGACCTGGACAGCAGTCTGCCGGTCACCCAGGAGGTCAGTGCCCTTGACCACTGGCGGGAGTCGGCAGCGCTCATGGCCAAACTCGGTAGCCCAGAACAGGACGATGTACTGACGCAACTGGTCGATGCACCAGACCTGACCAATACCGAGCTTTTGCGCCTGCTGGAAGTGGTTGACCTGGAATCGCTGATTGACGTGCGGGCCGACGGTTGGGCCTATACCAGTAGCGACGTGGGGGCGGCAGAGCAATACCGGGCTGCAGGCCGGAAAGTCACGGCCCAGAGCCTGCTGGGATTTTCGGGTTCACTGGCGCAGCGGCTCAGAGACGCGGTCTTGCAGCAGCACCACTTTCAGACCCACCCACAGCGCCTGTTACGGGCCGACGACGAGATTCAGCAACACTTTCTGGCCGGGCTGGTGCTGGCGTTGACCGGCCATAAGGCTGAACTGGTGGCCGGAGGCGTGCAAGCTCATCTAAACGCCGAACAGCTGGCGCGGCTGCGAGCATTGCAGGCCCAGTACAGCGCCCAGGCCAGAGCGTCGGCATTGCGGGCGGCGCATGAGTTCGGGCAGCGCCTGAGTTAAGGGCCGCCGGGCAGCTCTCCCCCATTTTTCAGCCGGTACACTGCTTAGGATGCCCAGCCGCTCGCTCCCCAACTCAAAAGTCCTCTTCACCAAAAACTTCAGTGTCACGGCGGCCCAGATTCGCGCACTGGAAGGTTCGCCCTACGAGGTCTGGGCCAGCCACAGCGACCCACAGCACGGGATGCTGGCGGCGGCCCCATACCGCCTAGTGGAGCCGCAAGGGGTGCTAGGCGAGGCGTATGTGGCCTGGTTGCTGCAAACCTGCCAGGAGCACGGCATCGGGTGGGTGATTCCGGGCAAAGAGCGCGAACGGCTGGCCTCGCATCAGGCCGAATTTGAGGCCATTGGCACGCGCCTGATCGTGCCCGCCGACGAGGCCACCCAGCGCCTGCTGGAGCGCAAGGACGAGTTTTTGCGCGGCTGGGACACGAATATTTTGCCTATTCCCCGCTGGATGACCTTTCAGACGCTCGCAGAATTTGACGCCGCCTACGCCGAACTTAAAGTTCCAGGTGTGAGACTGTGCATGAAACCGGCGCGGGGCATCTATGCCAGCGGGTTCCGGGTGCTGCTGGAACAGCCCGACCTGACGGCCTTCCTGCGGGGCGAACTGTACCAGCTGAGCGTGCAGGCCGCCCGTGAGCTGCTGGGCAGCGGCGAACTGCCGACCATGCTGCTGATGCACACCCTGGAGGGCCGCGAACGCAGCATCGACTGCGTGGCGTGGCAGGGCCGCCTGATTCGGGCGGTGGTGCGGCGCAAGGGTGGCGCGGGGCAACTGATTGAAGACCGCCCCGATTTGGTGGAGGTGGCCGGGCAGATAACTCAGAAATACAACCTCAGCGGGATTTTTAATTTTCAGACCAAAGACGCTGATGGGGTCGCCAACATGCTGGAAATCAACGCCCGCGCTTCCGGGGGTCTGCGCTACAGCATGGCGGCGGGCATCAATTTTCCGCGCCTGCTGCTGGACGCCGCCACGGGCCAGCTGGACTGGGACGTCCTGCCGCCCGTGCAGACCGGCCTGACCGTTACCGAGGACAAGACGGTGCGGACATGGCGCTGATGACGCCAGAATCCCGGACTGTCGTACTTCCCAGCGGCACCCTGACCATGCAGGTTGACCAGAGCGCCCTGCCCCTGGGCGACCTGCTGGACTTCGCGGTGCGGCGCAATCCCCGGCGGGGGTTCCTGTTCGTCAGCAAGGTGCTGGGCAAGCACATTCCCATAGCGCCCCAGACGGCCAAACAGGTCTGGACGCTGCTGGCCGCCGCACTGCCGCCCCTGACGCAGCCGCACTTTATCGGGCTGGCGGAAACGGCCACCGCGCTGGGTGAGGGGGTCTTCCGGACGTGGCAAGAGCAGTATGGGCAGGAGGGGGCCGGGCGGCAGGCGACCTTTCAGCACACCACCCGCTACCTGACCCGGCGGCCCCTGCTGCTGCGCTTCGACGAGCCGCACTCGCACGCACCCGCGCACCTGCTGTACGACCCTGGCGAACAGGCCCGCGCCGCGCGGGAACTGGTGCTGGTGGACGACGAGATTTCCACCGGAACCACCCTGCAGAATCTGGCGGCAGCCTGGCTGGAACTGCACCCACAGGTGGAGCGGGTCGTGCTGGTCAGCCTGACCGACTGGTGCGGACGCCGCGAAGAACTGGCCGCCGCGCTGAGCATTCCAGTGGACTTTGTCAGCGTGCTGCGCGGCTCCTTCCGCTTTGCCCCCGCGCCCGACTGGCAGCCGCCCCAGCTTCCGGCAGTGGTGGGCAACGGGGAGGATAAGACGGAGCTTTTGCCCAGGCTTTCGCCCCGCTACGGCGACGTGGCCGGGGTCAGCCATGAGCCTTGGGCCATGGGCCATGAGGAACCCCCCATAGCTCATGGCTCATGGCCCAGAGCCAAATCTACTGACCGGGTGCTGGTGCTGGGCACGGGGGAGTTCCAGTATCCGGCCTATGCTCTGGCAGCGGCCCTGGCCCCCACGGTCGCCCGCTGCCACTGGAGCGCCACCACCCGCAGCCCGATTCTGCCCGGGCTGGCGATAGGTCACGCCCTGACCTTCCGCGACAACGTGGGCGACGGGATTCCCAATTACCTCTACAACGTTGACCCCGCCGACTACGACCACATCCTGCTGACTTACGAGGGCCGCTGTGAACCTGACCCCGAATTGCTGCGGCAGCTGGGGCCGCATGCCAGGGCGGTGAAACTGGCATGACTGACAGTGGTGTGACTGCCGAAATCGTGGCCTTTGCCGACCTGGACGACACGCTTTTTCAGACCTTACGCAAACTGCCGGGGGTCGCGCCGGACACCCTCCAGCCCGCGACGGTGAATACGGCAGGTGTGGCGCATTCGTACTCCACCCCGGCGCAGGTGGCATTGCTGGAACTGCTGCGGGGCGGCAAGGTGACCCTTATCCCGGTCACGGGCCGCGACGAGGCCGCCATGCGCCGCGTGACGCTGCCGTTCAGCTCGTGGCGGGTGGTCAACCACGGGCTGACCATCCTGACCCCGGGGGGAAACCTAGATGAGGTCTGGGCGGCGCAGGTTTCCACTCATCTGGAGTCCTTGCAGGCCGAATTACAGGCGCTGAGCCAGCAAATCAGGCCGGAAGCCAGTCGCCTGGGCTGCCGCCTCAGCCTTCATCAGGCCGCCGGGCTGCCGTTCATGGCCGTCATCAAGCACCCGGAGGCCGACGCGCAGGCGCTGGCCCACTTGCAACAAACCTGGGAAAGCTGGCTCGATGACGCTCACCCGTTGCAAGTGATAGCCAATGCCAACAACGTCAGTCTGCTGCCGCGCACGCTGGGCAAGGCGGCGGCGGTGCGCTACCTGCGCGGGGGGCACTTCGCCGGGGCCGCGCTGACCCTGGGCCTGGGCGACTCGGTCAGCGACCTGCCGTTCATGCAGGAGTGCGACTTTGCCGTTTCACCCACCTCCGGGCAGCTGATGAGGGCGCTCCAGGCGGCCCGTCTCATGCAGCGTTGACACAGGAAGATAAAACTGTCGTGAAATGGAACATATGCAACTGGTGCAGGAGCAGCGCGGCAACGGCCTTACCCTGCGGATTCACGCGCTGACCCACGTCACCCGCTTCTCGCAGGGTGAGGGCGGCCTCACCGAAACCCGCGAGATGGACGGGCGTTTTACCGTGGAAGCCGAGTTGCAGGGCAGCGGCGTGCTGCTGGAGCCAGGGGCTTTTCAGTACAGCGTGGGGCAGGTGCAGGCCAGCGTGGAACAGCAGCAGCAGGGCGGCTTTCTGCGCCGGGCGGTGGCCGCCGCTGGCACTGGCGAGGGCGCGTTTGCCACCCGCTTTACCGGGCAGGGCAAGGTCTGGACGGAACCGACCCGCAAACATTTCGTCATTGCCGAAGCGGGTGGTGAGCCGGGCGACGAGATGATTCTGGACGACCGCGCCTTTTACCTGGCCCAGGACACCATGCGGGTCGGCACCCACACGCACAGCAGCATCGCCGGGGCGCTGTCGGGGAATGGCCTGCGGCAGCCCAAGCTGACCGGGGCGGGCGTCTTCGTGGTGGAATCGCCGGTGCCCGTTTCGGAAGTGCAGGTCATTGAGCTGAGTGGGCGTGACTCGGTGATGGTGGACGGCGACCTGATGCTGATGTATTCGGCATCGCTGAAGGTGGAACTGCGCCCGCTGGTGCGTGGTCTGCGCAACGCGGTGCGTTCCGGCGAAGGGCTGGTCTTTATCCTGAGCGGCAAAGGCACGGTGTTCCTGACGCCCACCGCCCAGCATCCGCTCTCTGGGGCGACCATTTGACGGCGGATTCACAGATAACAGAATCGCTGGCCCACACCCTGCCGCCCGCCGATGTGACCGTCCACCTGCGGCCCGCCCAGGCCCGGCTGGTCAGCGTGGCCGAAAAAGAGGCGCTGATTCGCTCCGGGGTGTCTTACGGCGAGCTGCTCACGCCCGAAAAGGTGCCCGGCGAGGCGCAACAGGAGGCTTTTGCCCAGGCCCTGGCCCGCAATGGCGAGCGGGTCGGGGGGCTGATTGCGGGGCTGACGGCGCAGCTGCTGAGGGACTACCCGCGCCCGGTGCTGGTGTCACTGGCCCGCGCCGGGACCCCGGTGGGCTGCGCGATGCGGCGGCTCGCGCGGCGCTGGACTCGCACCTTCGGCACGCCGGAACTGCCGCACCACACCCTCAGCATCATTCGCGGCGTGGGAATAGACCGGGTGGCGCTGGCACAGGTCAGAGCCGCGCATCCCGGCGGGACACTGATTTTCGTGGACGGCTGGACGGGCAAGGGCAGCATCTTCGGCACGCTGGCGAAGAGCCTGCCGCCGGAGGTACCTCCCGTGCTGGCGGTGCTGAGCGACCCGGCGGGCGTGGCGACCCACGCGGCCACTCCGGACGACCTGCTGCTGCCACACGCCGCGCTCAACGCCACCGTCTGCGGGCTGCTGAGCCGCACCTTCGTCACGGGGCCGCACGAGTTGCACGCCGCCCGCGTGGAGGAGGAACTGCGGGACTGGGACGTGACCGCCGAGTATCTGTCCGCCCTGGACGCTCTTACCGCCCCTTTCGGCCCTGACTTCGTACTCCCCAGCAGCCCGCGCCCCGTTCGCCCCTACCAGGAAGTGCTGCGCCTCGCGGCGGAACTGGGCGTTCACGACCCACATCTGGTCAAGCCCAGCGTGGGCGAGGCTACCCGCGTGTTTCTGCGCCGCCAGCCCGCTCACCTGCTGCTGCGTGACCCTGACCATCCCGACACCCGGCACCTGGCGCAACTGGCTGACGGGGCAGGGATTCCGACCACCGCACATCCCGAATTGCCCTACCTCGCCGCCGCGCTCATTGCCCCTGGAGATGCGGAATGACTTCTGTGCCGCTCAACCCCTGGCAACTGGGGGCGAGCCTGTACGTTCCGGCGACCCGCCTGGATTTGCTGGCGCTAGGACAGGGAAAATATCCGCGCCTGGGCAGCCTGATTTACTGCACCGAGGATGCCGTGCGCCTAGAAGATGTGCCGCTGGCGCTGGCGAACCTGCGCGGCATGCTGCCGGAGCTGTCAGTTGCCGGGGGGCCGCTGCGCTTTATCCGGGTGCGGAACCCGGCGGTGCTAGAGCAGGTGCTGGAGTACGACCTGGGCGGCATTTCCGGGTTCGTGCTGCCCAAGGCTCACGGCGGCAATCTGGGCGACTATCTGCGGCTGATAGAGCGAGGCGCTCCCGCGCACATCCGCGTGATGCCCACGCTGGAAACCCGCGAGGCGCTGTCCGAAGACCACATGAGCCTGCTGCGCGACCAGATTTTTCACGAGTGCTGGCAGGAGCGCATTCTGAGCCTGCGTATCGGCGGCAACGACCTGCTGAACGTGCTGGGGGTGCGCCGCGCCCGTGGCCGCACGCTGTACGAGGGGCCGCTGGAACGGGTCATCTCCATGCTGGTGGGCGTGTTCAAACCCTACGGCCTGGATCTGTCCAGCCCCGTCTATGAGGTCTTTTCGGACGCGGAGACGCTGGAGCGCGAGCTGCGGCAGGATCTGGACTACGGGCTGTGCGGCAAGACCATCGTGCATCCGGCGCAGATTGACACGGTGATGAACGGTTACCGGGTGTCGGAGACCGATGTAGCCGAGGCGCAGGCCATCCTGGCCCCCGACGCCCCGGCGGTGTTTTCGCTGCATGGGCGCATGTGCGAACCCGCCACACACAGCCGCTGGGCGCAGGAAGTCCTGACGCGGGCGGAACTTTATGGCGTAAGTCGCGTATAAATGTAGGGGAACACCACAACTCCAGGAGGCACAATCATGGGATTTCTGAACAAGCTCAAGCAGATGGCGCAGGACGGCCAGAAGATAGCCCAGGAAGGTTACGACCGCTTCAACAACGCCGCTTTTGCCGACGCGACGATGGCCGCCTGCGCCCTGATTGGCGCGGCAGACGGCAAGATTGACCAGCAGGAGCGCACCCGCACCGCCCAGTTCATCACCAGCAGCGACAAGCTTAAGTCTTTCGACGTGGGCAAGCTGCGCGACAAATATGACGCCTACTGCGACAAAATCAGCCGCGACTTCGATTTCGGCAAGATTGAACTCATGCAGGCCATCGGCAAAATCAAGAAGCCGGAAGAAGCCCGCGCTGTGGTGCAACTGGCGGTTGTTATCGCCAACGCCGACGGTGATTTTGATGCCAAGGAACAGGCCGTGATGCGCGAAATCATCCACGCGCTGAGCCTGACGCCTGCCGAATTCGGGCTGTAAAGCCAGAGCTTGGGCCATGAGCTTTGGGGAGAAATCCTCATGGCTCGTGGCTGAATCTTAGCCCAACCTGAGGAAAAAGCCTGACTGACTTCATACGCTGTCAATAGTCAGGCTCCCTTTAAACATCAATTCTAACGCTCAGATGAAATCCGGGCTAAACTGGGTCTGCAACACACTTAAGCTCATTTTGCTTTTCCACACCTCAACTCGTTTCAGGAGGAAATCACATGGCCGTATCCCTTTCCAAAGGCGGAAACGTCTCGCTCTCCAAAGAAGCCCCCGGCCTCAGCGCCATCACCATCGGTCTGGGCTGGGACCCCCGCGCCACCGACGGGCAGGCCTTCGACCTCGACGGCAGCGTGTTCATGCTGAACGACAGCGGCAAGGTTCGCAGTGACAGCGACTTTATTTTCTACAACAACAAGACCAGCAGCGACGGCAGCGTGACCCACAACGGCGACAACACCACGGGCGCAGGCGACGGCGACGACGAAACGGTGGAAATCGACCTCAGCAAAGTGCCCGCCGACGTGGACAAAATCGCCGTGTGCGTGACCATCCACGAGGCCGAGACCCGCAGCCAGAACTTCGGGCAGGTCAGCAAGGCGTACATCCGCGTGCTGAACAAGACCGGCGGCGCGGAAATTGCCCGCTATGACCTCTCGGAAGACGCCAGCACCGACACCGCCATGATTTTCGGTGAAATCTACCGCCACGGCAGCGACTGGAAATTCAAGGCCGTGGG
>JAGLBK010000123.1 GCA_018260275.1 Deinococcus sp. | reverse complement strand
CATCCACAACGTGCTGATGAGCTGCACCAACACCGACCCTGAACTGCCCTGGCTGCCCGGCTGGTTCGAGACGATGCTGATGCGGGTGTGGTATCCGACCACCGTCTGTACCCAGAGTTACTACATTCGCCAGATTATTGCCGAGGCGCTGCACAAAACCTCTGACCACCCCGATGACGAGTTGCTGTTCAGGTTGCACGATTTTGGCAGCCGGGGCGTGAGCAGCCGCGAGAGCGCGGGCATCGGCGGGCTGAGCCATCTGGTCAACTTTCGCGGCAGTGACACGCTGGAGGCCCTGCGGGTGGCGCGAAACCACTACGGGGCCGACATCGCGGGCTATTCCATTCCCGCCGCCGAGCACAGCACCATTACCAGCTGGGGCAAAGAGCACGAGGTAGACGCCTACCGCAACATGGTGCAGCAGTTTGGCAAGCCGGGCAGCACTTACGCGGTGGTCAGCGACAGTTACGACCTCAAAAACGCCATTACCAACCTGTGGGGCAGCGAACTGCACGACGAAATCATTCGCAGCGGCGGAACCCTGGTGGTGCGCCCCGACAGCGGTGAGCCGCCCGCCATGGTGCGGATGACGGTGGGCGTGCTGGCCAGCAAATTTGGCACCACGACCAACAGCAAGGGCTACAAGGTGCTCAACCATGTGCGGGTCATTCAGGGCGACGGCATAGACGAAACCACCATTCGCCAGATTTTACAGAACCTGGAAGTAGACGGCTACAGCGCCGAAAACGTCAGCTTTGGCATGGGCGGGGCGCTGCTGCAACGGGTAGACCGCGACACCCAGCGCTTTGCGTACAAGGCCAGCGCGGGCATGGTGGACGGCGAATACCGGGGCATCTACAAAGACCCGGTGACCGACCCCGGCAAGCGCAGCAAGGACGGCGTGCTGGATTTGGTGCTGGAAGACGGGCGCATGGTGACCAAGCAGTACCGCACCTTTGACACGGAGTTTCCGGGGTCGCTGATGCGGGTGGTGTACCGGGACGGGGAACTCTTGGTGCGGGACACGCTGGATGAGGTCCGGGGGCGGGGGTAAGGCATGTGGGGCTGGTTGGGAAAACGGGCTGTTTTGACGGTCAAAATTGTCAGAATCACGGACGACTCCACCTATCCCGTGTTTGTGGAAGCCGAAGTTCACAGCTTCCAGACTGGAACGCACCGCCTCGTGGACAAATTGCCTATCTTCACCGATGCTGAGCTTTCGCTTTTGCCTATGCCTGGAGAGGTTCATTGCACCATCGTGGAAGAAGGCAATCACGGACATCTTGGCCCCATTTTTCTGGTGGATACCGAAGAACCCCATCATGTCTGCGACGAGAACGGTAAGCCCCTTCGCATCTGGGTAGAGGCGCACCAGCTTGACGAGAGATGAAGGTAGCCATGCCCAAACCTGACTTTGCCACTGCTAGAGCCGAAGCGGAAACTGTCGCACAGGAACAGTGGAAGTATTTCGCGCCTGTTGAACTTAAAACATATCTACAAGACTTCTATACCGAAAGCGAACATTGCTGGGTCTTTTATCGTCATCCAAAAATCGTTTTACCGCCAGAGCAGGGGCTAAGAGATTGGGCTATTTGCGTCAATGCGCCAGAGCACGATTCCATGTTCTTTTATGACCTCTCAACCGAACCTGAACTGGCCCAAAAGTATGCAGATTTGATGTCCCGGCACTTCATCGGTGAGCCTGTGAGTCGTAGAGAATTGACAACCGTTTTTGATGAATTCAGGCGACGGAAAGGAGAACAATGACCCCCACTCCCAACTGGCTCCAAACCCTGTTCCCCGACAACGCCGAGCGCACCCTCCCCTGGCCCCCAGTCGAGGAAACCGTCGTCCTTTACCGCCCCACCGGGCTGCAAGAGCTGAAGCTGGTGGCCCAGTCGGGCTTTAGGCGCTGGCCTGCGCGTTTGCCCGACCAGCCCATCTTCTACCCGGTGCTGAACTTTGAGTACGCGGAGGAAATCGCCCGCGACTGGAACGCTGGGCGCAATGACCCGCCGATTGGTTTTGTCACAGCGTTTGAGGTGCGTTCAGAGGTGGCGACCCGCTACCAGATTCAGGTGGTAGGTGCTGAGTCGCGGCATCAGGAACTGTGGATTCCGGCGGAGGAACTGGAGGCATTTAATGACGCCATAGTGGGCGAAATCCGTATGCTGGCCCATTACGCCGGGTCAGGATTTACAGGCAGGATTGACCCGCAAACGCCTTTGCCGCAAGACCCATCGTCATGAACGCCCTCACCCCCCTCCACCCCGCCCTGCAAACCCTTACGCCGCTGGGCCTGCCCGCCAGCTTCCGCGAGTGGCACGCCTATGCCAACGCTCAGCAGGCCGAGAAACTGGCCCAGCATCTGGCCGCAGAATTCGCGTTCGTGGCCGATGCTTACGCCGAGGCCATAGACCACGACTACCTGCGCTCGGACGGCTTCCGGGCCAACGTGGTGCAGGCCCTCCGCGCCGCCGAAATCGCTGAGTCGGAGGCCAAACTGCGCCTGATTGCCCGCGCTCTGGCTGGCTGCCTGCTGCGTTACCCGCCGCCAGCGGTGGACAAGTTCCAGACTCTGCGCCTGCTGGAGCAACTGTCGGAACGCGAATTGAGCGTGCTGGCGGGACTACTGGCCTCGCTTGACCCCTTTGACCCTTACAGTGACTCCATCCCCGCGCAGACCACCCTGCCGGGGCTGTCGCGCCAGGAAACGGGGGCGGCGCTGCTGGGGCTGGGGCAACTGGGGCTATTGCAACGGCTAGAGGATGGCTGGCAACTGACCGGGCTGGCGCGGCAGGTGGCGCTGCTCATGCGGTTGGGCAGGCAGGACGACCTCTTTTGATCGTTGAGGCTGAACGCTGGCCCTGAGAGACTGGAGTCGGGTGCGTGAAATCGGGGCGGCCTGCCGAAAGCTGCTCTATAGTTGGCCTTGCCAAAAATCGGAACCGTCGCCTCACGCTGGTTTAAAACCTATAAAGCCCTCTTCATTTTTTGGGGGGAGCGCCGGGGCGTAAAGTTTGCAGTGGTGCGTTTCAAAGCGTGCTGCGGGGTTTTCGGCGGGAGGTTGAAACGAATATGCCTAAACTCTTTCGTAGCCTGTATGTTCAGGTCATCACCGCCATTTTGCTCGGCATTCTGGTCGGGGCGCTCTTTCCCAAGTTTGGCGAGGGCCTCAAGCCGCTGGGTGACATCTTCGTCTCGCTCATCAAGATGCTCATCGCGCCTATTATCTTCGCCACGGTAGTCAGCGGCATTGCCCACATGCGCGACGCCAAAAAGGTCGGGCGCGTCGGCGGCAAGGCCCTGATTTACTTTGAGGTCGTCTCCACGCTGGCGCTCGTCATCGGGATGGTCGTCATGAACGTGCTCAAGCCGGGCGCGGGCATGAACGTGGACCCTACCAAGCTGGACACCGGCAAGCTGACCAAGTACACCGACGCCGCCAAGGACATGACCGTCATTGACCACGTCATGAAGATTATTCCCGATACACTGGTCAGCGCCTTTACCAGCGGCGAGCTCTTGCAGGTGCTGCTGGTGGCGCTGCTGTTCGGCTTTGCCCTGATGCGGCTGGGCAAGCTGGGCGACCAGATTCTGCACGGCATAGACTCGGTGAATCAGGTGATTTTCGTAATGCTGGGCTTTGTCATGCGACTGGCCCCGATTGGCGCTTTCGGCGCGATGGCCTTCACGGTGGGCAAGTACGGCCTCAAGTCGCTGACCAGCCTGGGCTACCTGATGGGCAGTTTCTACCTCACCTGCCTGCTGTTTATTTTCGTGGTGCTGGGGCTGATTGCCAGGAGCGCGGGCTTCAGCGTCATCAAGCTGATTCGTTACATCAAAGAAGAACTGCTGGTCGTGCTGGGCACCAGCTCCAGCGAGTCCGGGCTGCCGCGCCTGATGATGAAACTGGAACACGCCGGGGCCGACAAGAGCGTGGTGGGGCTGGTCGTGCCCACCGGCTACTCGTTCAACCTCGACGGCACCAGCATCTATCTGACGATGGCGGCGCTGTTCATTGCCCAGGCGACGAACACCCACCTCAGCCTGGCCCAGCAACTCAGCCTGCTGGCGGTGCTGCTGCTGACCAGCAAGGGCGCGGCGGGCGTTACCGGCAGCGGCTTCATCACCCTAGCCGCCACCCTCAGCGCCGTGGGGCATGTGCCGGTGGCGGGGCTGGCGCTGATTCTGGGTATTGACCGTTTCATGAGCGAGGCCCGCGCCCTGACCAACTTTATCGGCAACGCCGTCGCCACCCTGGTGGTCGCCCGCAGCGAGAACGCGCTGGACATGAACCGCCTGACCCGCGCCCTGGACGGCGAAGACCTGCCCGCCATCGTCCCCGACGTGGCGAGCGAGGAACGTGGCGAGGGCCGTCCGCTGGAAAGTGCTCATCACTGAACTGGACGCTCAAAAAACCCCCCGCCTGCGCTGGTGCGTTGGCGGGGGGTTTTTCATCCGAACTTCTGGCCCTTCTCGAAAATCAGCTGGGCTGGGCTTCTTCCGGGAAATCGAGCTTGCGGGCGTCGCTCCACAGGCCTTCGAGGTCGTAATACTCGCGGGCATCCTTGGTCATGATGTGAACCACGATACTGCCGCCGAAGGCCAGCAGCAGCCAGCGGTCGCTGGGGCCTTCGACGCTGGGGCGCTGTAACCCGGCTTCCATCGCCTTTTGGCGAACGTTCTCCTGAATGGCGTTGAGCTGCAACCCGGCGGTGGCTGTGCAGATCACGAAGTAGTCTAGGGTGGTGCTTACGGACGTCAGGTCGAGAACGGCGACGTCTTCGGCGCGGCGTTCACGGGCGGCGTCCACAATGGCGCGGAGTTGCTGGCGGGCTTGCTGGTCTGGTTTCATTTGTTCTCCGAATTGGTCTGTGTAGTGGGCAACTGGGCCGCTGGATAAGCTGCCTTCAGCGCCCCGAGGTTTTGCATGGCGTCTGCGCCTAACAGGATACCGACTTCTCCGCTGTCCACTGGAAAGCGCTCGCCCTGAAGCCGGGGAAGGCCCAGGGCGTCGGCCAGCCGTTCGGCCCCCTGCACGTTGTCCTGGGTAAAGACCTGGCTGGAATCGTTGCTGCTGTCGGCGGTTTCGACCCGGACACTCCTGTAGCCCAGCACCCCCAGGGCCTGGGCCAGTGGGGCGCCAAGCCCCGCGCCACTCGCGTCGTGAATGGTGACCTGAAGGTCGGTGCTGGTGCCCGGCGGAGTGGCCGGGTCTGAAGCTGCACCCCCGCCAGGTAAGGGGACAGCTGCTGTGCTGCCTGCTGGACTGCCCGGCGTGCTTCCCGCGGTCCAGACCTGCGCCAACTTTTCACGGTCCACCGCCAGATTAAAGCTATGACGAATGGTGTTGGTCGGCAGGGTCGCAAACCGCAGTTTCATTGTGCTGAGGTGAGGCAGCAGGCTGGTCAGCAGGTTCGGATCGACATTGGTTTCGACCCCGTTGCCGATTCCGCCCAGGATAGTCGGCATCGCTGCGAGGCCCCTGGGCGACTTCAGGCGGGCGGCCAGCTGGGTCAGGGCCTGCTTCTGGTGATCGATGCGGCCATAATCGTCGCCGAAGCCCTTACGCACGCGCAGGAACAGCACGGCGTCTTCACCGCCCAGATGATGATTCCCCGGCGACAGCTTGAGGTTGACCCCGGCGGCCTTATCAATCCATTCGATGCCCGGCTGCGGCACGTTGACATCCAAACCCCCCAGGGCGTCGATGACCCGCGCCACGTAGTCGGCCCGCACGATTACGTAAGAGTCAATCCGCTCACCCGTAATTTCTTCTACGCCCTGGGTCAAGGCGGTGGGGCCGCCACTCCAGTATTTACTGTTGATCTTCTGGTCTGCGGGCGGCTTGTCGTAGTCGTAGTCACCTACGGTGGTGTCGCGGGGAATGTTCAAGACATTGACGCTCTCACCACTGACCTTGACCAGCATCAGCGTGTCGGTGTTGGGCGTTTGCAGCAGTCCTGTGCGCTGATCCTGGTTTTTGCAGGGCAGATGGTAGTAGCAGTAAATGATGTCGCGCCCCGCCAGCAAAACCGTGAATTGCGGCGCGCTGCCGGGCACCAACGTGGGGGCCGCTCCGCTAGGGCCGGAGAGCTGCGTGACCCCGAGTCCGGCCAGACTCAGGCTCGCTAGGCTCAGGCCAAAGACCTGCAAGGCCCGCAGCCAGCGATGGGCTGAATATAGAGGCCGAACTGGCCCCGCAGAAAAAGGCCCGGGGCGCGTTTCAGACTCTGGACGTGGGGCGGGTGTGGGGGAATCAAGGGAGAAATAATGGCTCAAAGTAACGGCTCAATCTGGAAGATCACCAGAATGACTGGCACGAATAGAAGCTTCGGCGCAGTCACTCTTCGGCGTGGGGCAAAGGAGTGAGAATCAGGCTGGCGGGCGGCTTGGGCAGGGCCTCGAACCTCTTGAGTGTTCGCGGATGCACCGGGAGGTCACGCCCCTGAAGATACGTGACTTTGGAGACAATAGCGCGGTTCAGGGCGCTGCTTAGGTCCGAAAGTGCCAATTCACGGATATCGTCGTTGACTCCCCGCCCCGGTTCCGAGACATCCGCGATATAAACGCACGCCGAAATCTGGTGACCGGCACGTGGCCCGGTGGTGTGGTCCTCAATCGCCTCAAGCACCTGCTGGTCGTGATATCCCCAGTGCTCCAGCAGTGTTCGGCCAGCGCGGCCATGCAGGGCAAGGGGGTGGCGCAGGTCAATATCGCACTCCGCAGGAGCCAGCCGCAGCAATTCGCTGTCGGGCAGGTCGCGGGCAATGTCGTGCAGGATTCCGGCGGTGTAGGCCGCGTTGGCCTCACTGAAACTCAGGCCGTTGCTCAGGGCGATCTGGTAGGCCAGCTGGGCGACCCGGCGCACATGCTCATAACGCCGGGGCCGCACCATCAGACGAACACGCTGCTCCCAGTCGCCGAGACCGGGAAGCGCAGGTGGCAGCGGCAATTCGAGCACCTTAGCGTTCATCTGGATGGATAACCTGTTCCCCAAGACATTGAACGATTATACGTCTTTGTTGTGGGGATGGCTCACTCATTTCATGAACCGAACTTGAGCCATCTCCCGAAGTCAAGTACATCTGTTTCGGAGCATTTTGCGTAAAGCTGCTGCTTTTCTCACTCTTTCCCCTTGCGGGGGCCTCGCGGAGCTGCCCGGCAGAGGGGGTAAACCGGGTAAATTCACATTTCGCCAACTCCTCTAACGGTGCCTTGAGCGCCTGTGCGGGTGGTGGCACAGCGAATCCGGGCATTGTTCACGGAGGGCTGAAGTAGAGAGTCGTCTGTGGCCCGTCCAGATCAGGGGCGGTCTATGCTCTGGCGCTATTCGACCAGAAACCCGTGCAGTGGCGGCTGGGTGGTAAACCGGACCCACTCGCCGGGCAGCACGTCCGGCAACGCTTCAAAGCCCGATAGGACTAGCAGCAGCCGCGCCTGCACCACCCAGGTCCGGCGCGTAACGTGCAGCACGCGGCCCACGCCTTCCACCGCCGAGATCCCGCTGACGGTCAGGCTTTCCTCACCAGCGCTGGCATCTACGGCTTCCAGTCGTCCGGGGTCCAGAATGCCGTGCACGATGACGCGGGCCTCGCCGGGCTGCGCCGTGTACGGTCCGGTGCGGTCGAACAGGTACAGCACCCGCCCCGCCGAGACGAATTCCATCAGCGGGCTGCCCTCGCGCTGGGGGTACAGCAGGCCGCTGGCGGCGTACTGGGCGTAACGCTCCGTAAATTCGGTCTCCGAGTTTTCCAGGGCGCGTTCGCTGGCCCGTGACTCGTTGGACCGCGACTCGTTCGTACGGGACTCGCTGCTGCGCGGCGGGCCAGCCTGTGGTCCACTCAAGAGAACACCCCAGTCAGATGAAAAAACGGACACCAGCTCATTGCCCCGATTCTACCCGCCCGCCTCATCTGGCGCCTCATGCGTGATGCAGCTGCCAGGTGCGCCACGCCACGTCCACGATCACGCCGCCCAGCATGGTCAGCGCCAGCCACATGTTGGCGTCGAAAAAGGCCACGTTGACCTTGCCCAGATCGTCCGGGTCCATGATGCGGTGCTCGTATAGCAG
>JAGLBK010000122.1 GCA_018260275.1 Deinococcus sp. | reverse complement strand
GATTCAATTTCAGAACCTGCTCAAATTGACCGTTTGACACCTCTAAAATTTACCAGCTGACTTTCGCAGGAGGTCTACTTATAAACCGGATTTCATTTACTGAACCGCACTCTGCGTTACCCCCCTCGCTTCGCGCTCTGCGAGTCCCAACCTCTGCAAGCAGCTCTAACGAGTCCCCCACAAGGGTGGAGGGGCTAAAAACCTCGCATTCATCGGGCGATACATCTGCCGAAACTACACTCTTCCGAATCATGAGAGACTTTTCGGCAGCACTCAGACCGTAAAAGGCGAGGGTCAACAGCGCAAAACATTCTTATGTCAAATGCTCTGCGCCGAAGCCCGCAGCACCTTCACGATGATCTGCGCTCCGGCGACCGCTTGGGCCAGCGTCAGGCCGCCGTAGCCGAGCAGCAGGGCTTCGGGCAAATCGTGGCCATATTCGCCGAGGGTCGAGACGTACACCTGTGCCTGTGCCAGCTCACGCTGCACCTCGCTAGCCCTGAGACCGGCTCCGATGTGCAGGCAGACGTGCAGCCCGGCCTCGATACCACGCAGGGTCGCCAGCGGTTCCAGCGGGGCCAGTTCACGGGTCAGCGCCTCACGGACCTGGGCATGCCAGCGGCGGGTGCGGCGAATATGGCGGTCAAGTTCGCCACGGTTGAGCAAAAAGGAGAGTGCTTGCTGCACCGGCACCGGGTGGCCCGAATCAAGTAGCGTGCGGGCGCGGACCAGCGCCGGAATCAGCGCGGGCGACGTGATCAGAAACCCCGTTCTGACCGAGGGAGTCAGCACTTTGCTGAGGGACGCCAGATACAGCACCCGGCCCGCGCGGTCCAGACTCGCCAGCGGGGGCAGGGGCGGGGCACCGTACCGGAATTCGCCGTCGTAGTCGTCTTCCAGAATCAGGGCGTCGTGGCGTTCGGCCCAGTCGAGCAGGGCGAGGCGGCGCGGCAGGCTCATGCGGACCCCCAGCGGAAACTGATGGCTGGGCGTCACGTAAACCAGTCGGGCGGGCGGCAGATCGCCGCCGATGATCGGTCCATCCTCGTCGAGCGGCAGCGGGTAGACGGTGTGCCCGGCCTCCGCGAAAATCTGGCGGGCGGCCCGGTAGCCGGGGTATTCGCACAGCACCGCCGAGCCGGGGGGCAACACCGAACGCGCGATGAGGTTCAGCGCCTGCAAGGTGCCCGAAGTGATCAGGACCCGGTCGGCACTGACTGCCAGGCCCCGCACCCGGCCCACGAACGCGGCGAGCAGGGCACGTAATTCGGGTTCGCCCTGGGGATCGGCGTACCCGCCCGAAACCGGCTGCGCCGCCGCGTGGCTCCAGGCCTGCCGCCAGAGGCGTTCGTCGAAGGTGGCCGCCGTGGTGACCCCCGTGCGGAAGTGAATGCCGCCTGGAGGCCCTGCCAGGTCCATGTGCAGTGGCCCAGGCGACGCGAACCACTCTGGCACCCCGGAAGGGGCGAGGGGACGCTGCGCGGCTCCCAGCGGAACCCGCGTGCCGCTGCCGACCAGGGCCTCCAGGCTGCCGTCGGCGACCAGCGCAGCGTAGGCTTCGGCTACCACGCCGCGCGTGACGCCCAGGCTGGCGGCCAGCGTGCGCGACCCCGGCAGGCGCAGACCGGCGGGCAGGATACCGGCCAGCACGCCACGCCGGAGCTGCGAGGCGAGTTGCATATGCAGCGGCTCGGCGGCCCGGCGCTCCAGGCTCAGCTTGAGGGGGAGGTCGTTGAGTGGACTGTCGGGTTTGGTCAAAAGTGGAGCTCTGGGGCGGGCCATTTACCAGCTATCTTAACCCTATGCAGCGACTTACCGACGACGTGATCGAAGCCAACGTCTCCCCCACCAGGACCACCTTGGGGCAAGCGCAATGAGCGAGATTCGCCCGGTTGCCCCCGAGCAGTGCGCCCTGGCCCTGCCCGCCCTACGTGAACTGCGCCCCAGTGCCCCGGCGCTGGCCGACGCCGCGACCTTTCAGGCGTACTTGCAAGAGATCGAGAACGAGCAGTACCGGCTGGTCGGCGTGTTCGTGCCGGGCCGCGAGGAAGCCGAGTGCGTCGCCGGTTACCGCGTGATGCACATGCTCTACGCCGGAAAAATCATCTACGTGGACGACCTTTCGACGCTGCCCGCAGCACGCGGCCAGGGTCATGCCAGAGCGCTGCTGGAATGGCTGGACGCCGAGGCCCTGCGCCTGGGCTGCGCCGCTGTGCACCTCGATTCGGGCGTGTCGGAGGCGCGGTTTACGGCCCACCGCCAGTACCTCAAGCACGGCATGAACATCACCTGCCACCACTTCGAGAAGAAACTGTCGTGACCGACATTTACGATCCCAAAAAGCGCGATCCCAGTCTCAGCCGCCGTCCCAAGAACCGCCGCCCTGACGACTGGATTCGTGAGCTGCTGTTGCGGGGCCGTATTGCCCGCGTGGCGACCATCTGGCAGGGTGAGGACGGGCAGGCCTTTCCCTTCATCAACCCGCTGGCCTACGCCTACCGCCCGCAACACAACGACATCGTCTACCACACCAATATCGTGGGGCGCTTGCGGGCCAATACCGCGCAGGGCCACGCCACTACCCTGGAAGTCTCGGAAATTGGGAAATTCCTGCCCAGCAACACCCCGCTGGAACTGACTGTGCAGTACCGCAGTGTGATCGTCTTCGGCACCGCGCAGATGTTGACCGCAGAAGCCGCCCGCGAGGCGTTGACTACTCTGTCCGAGCGGGTGTTTCCCGGTCTGAAGGTGGGCGAAACCACCCGCCCGATCTCCGACGAAGACCTGAAGCACACCTCGGTCTATTCGCTGCCCATCGAGCGCTGGAGTGGCAAGGAAAACTGGGCCGAACGGGCCATTCAGGAGGAGGACTGGCCTGCACTAAGCGAGGAGTGGTTTCGGTGAGCCTCGCAACGCTGGTGGCGCTGACCCTGTTCCTGTTGCCGCTTCAGCTCTCGCCTGGCCCGGCCAACCTGTATTTCGCCTCGCTGGCCGGGCGCTTCGGGCTGCGGCTGGCCGTGTGGCCGCTGCTGGGTTATCTGGCGGGAGCGTTTGCTCTGACCCTGCTGGTGGGCCTGGGGCTGAACACCGCCGTGTTCGGGCGGCCCGAGGTGATGCGCCCTATGCAACTGGCGGGCGCGGCGTACATGCTATGGCTGGCCTGGAGCTTTCTGAGAAGCGATTATATCCCCTCTAACCCGGCCCCATCTGATCCGGCACAGACCCAAATCTCCCAGCCCCCGACTTCACAGACCGGCGTGTCGCAGGCTGAAGAGGGGCGCTCGCTGCCCGGCATAGTGTCCGGAGCGCTCGTGCTGCTGCTCAATCCCAAGGCGTACCTGATCGTGGCGCTGACGCTGGCCCAGTTTGCCAGGGGCACCCAGACCCCGGTGTACGTCGTGCTGGTGGCGCTGGTGATCGTGCTGACCTATATGCTGGCCTTTGCGCTGTGGGCGGGCGCTTCGGCGGGGGCCGGGCGCTGGCTGCAAGCCCGGCAGCTGCGGCTGGTCTACGCCGCTTCCATTGCGCTGGCTGTCCTCTGGACGGGCTGGGAAGCCCTGCGCTGATGCCCCGCCCGGAGCTGCTCCCCAGCCTTACACTGGAACGCCCATGACCAGCCGCGACTTCTTTCAACTGTTCCTGCTCTCGGCGTTCTGGGGCGTGTCCTTTTTGATGATCAAATGGGCGGGGCATGCCTTTCCGCCGTTCTGGATCGCCTTTTTGCGCTCGGTATTTGGCGGGCTGGTTTTGCTGCTTACGCTAGGCGTGCAAAAGCAGCGGCTTCCGGCGCGGCAGCACTGGCCGATGCTGCTGGTGGTCGCCTTTTTCAGCAATGCCCTGCCCTGGCTGTGTTTTGCGCTGGGCGAGCAGACGGTTTCCAGCAACATCGCCAGCATCCTGAATGCCACCACGCCACTGTTTACCCTGCTGATCGCGGCAGGTCTGCGTGATACGCGTCTGCAATGGCAAATGGTGCTGGGCGTGCTGATCGGGCTGGGCGGCGTGGCCCTGACCGTTTCGGGCGGTCTGAGTGGGGGGCAGGCGTCGCTGGCGGGCGTGCTGACCATCCTGGTAGCGGCGCTGAGCTACGGCGTGGGCAGCACCATCGCCAAGCGTAAGATTGCGGGCCTGACGCCCCTGAGCATCGCGGCCTCGCAGATGGTCTTCGCCTCTCTCTGGCTCTTGCCGCTGGCGGTGTTCGGGCCGCACCCGTACGGCGTCACGGCCCAGGCGCTCGGCTCGGTGGCGGTGCTGGGCGTGTTCGGCAGTGGGCTGGCTTACCTGGTGTTCTACGGCCTGCTGGCGCAGATTTCGGCCACACAGGTCAATGCCGTGACCTACATTTTGCCCATCTGGGGCATGTTCTGGGGCTTTCTGGCGGGCGAGCACGTTGGCTGGACGGCGCTAGTGGGCGTGGCAGTCACGCTGACGGGGCTGCTGCTGCTGAACCTGCCTAAGCGGGCACAGTCAGCCTGAATCTGTTTTTGACATAAACCACTGTCTACATTCGTCAGTCAAGGGGGTTACGCCACGCCGCGCCGCCGCCTAGACTGGCAGCATGACTCAAAGCAAATGGCTGGAAATCGAACAGAAGTATGACAGCGGCGTCTACCACAAGCACGAAGTGGTCATGGTGCGCGGCCAGGGCGCGACGGTGTGGGACGACGCCGGGCGCTCGTACATTGACTGCGTGGTGGGCTACGGCGTCGCCACGCTGGGCCACAGCCACCCCGACGTGGTCAAGGCCGTGCAGGAGCAGGCGGGCAAGCTGATGGTGATGCCCCAGAGCGTCCCCAACGACAAGCGGGCCGAATTCTTGCAGGAGCTGGTCGGCGTGCTGCCCCAGGGCCTCGAAAAGGTCTTTCTGTGCAACTCGGGCACCGAGGCGATGGAGGCGGCCAAGAAATTCGCCATCACGGGTACGGGCCGCAAACGCTTCGTGTCGATGAAGCGGGGCTTCGCGGGCCGCAGCCTGGGTGCGCTGGCCTTCACCTGGGAACCCAAGTACCGGGAGCCGTTCGGTGACGCCGTGGACAACCGCAACGTGGATTTCGTGACCTACGGCGACATCGAGCAGCTCCGCGCCGCTGTGACCGAGGAAACCGCCGCTGTGATCATCGAACCCGTGCAGGGTGAGGGCGGCGTACGTCCCGCCACTATCGAGTTTTTGCAGGAAGCCCGCCGCATCACCAAGGAAAAGGGTGCGCTGCTCATCCTGGACGAAATTCAGACCGGCTTCTGCCGCACTGGAAAAATGTTCGCCTCCGAGCACAGCGGCGTCATTCCCGACGGCATGACCCTCGCCAAGGCGATGGCGGGCGGCGTGCCCATCGGCGCGTTTGCCATGAGCAAAGAAGTGGCCGAGAAGATGCCCTCCGGCGGTCACGGGACCACCTTCGGCGGCAACCCGCTGAGCATGGCCGCCGGAATCGCCGCCATCCGCGCCATGAAGCGTGAAGGGCTGGCCGAGCAGGCCCGCGAGAAGGGCGAGTACTTCATGGACAAACTGCGCGCCATCCAGTCGCCCAAAATCCGTGAAGTGCGCGGCCTGGGCCTGATGATCGGCGTAGAACTCAAGGAAAAGAGCGCCCCCTACATCGAGGCTCTGGAGCATGACGAAGGCGTGCTGGTGCTGGCCGCCACGCCGCTGGTCGTGCGCTTTTTGCCACCCGCCACTATCACCAAGGAGCAGATCGACCAGGTGGTTGCCGCCTTCGAGCGCGTACTGAACAAGGTCAACCCCCGCGCCGAGCGTCAGGCCGAGCTGGCCGCCGCTGGCACTTCGGACGGCAGCAAGGAAGACGTTCAGACCGAGTAACCGTCAACGCAAAAGGCCCCGCCAGCAAGCAGTATGGCGGGGCCTTTTATGGCTTTTGGAAACTCAGCAGGTCAGCGGGTGGCGATCTTGACGCGTTTTTCCATCTGGTCGGTGAACAGGGTCATCACGGTGGTCAGGGCCAGGTAAACCACGGCGACTGTCGTGAGCACCGGAATGGGCTGGAAGCTCTCGCTGCTGACCCGCGACCCGGCCAGCGTCAGTTCGAGCAGGGCGATGCTGGACGCCAGCGAGGAATCCTTGAGCAGCGCCACGAGGTTGTTGACCAGCGGCGGCACCACCACGCGCAGGGCCTGTGGCAGCACGACCGTGCGCATGGTCTGCGCCCCGCTGAGGCCCAGGCTGCGGGCCGCTTCGGTCTGCCCACGCGGTATGGCCTGAATTCCGGCGCGGATGACTTCGGCGTTGTACGCCCCGACGTTGAGCGCGAGCGCGATCACCGCCGACCAGAATTCGTTGAGTTCCAGCTTGATCCCGGCGCTTTGCAGCAGCGGCGGCAGCGCGTTGTACACGAACAGAATCTGCACCAGCAGCGGCGTGCCCCGGATCAGCCAGATAAAAAAGCTGGCGGGCGCCCGCACGAACAGGGTTTCACTGGTCTTCATAATCCCCGCGATCACCCCGACCACCAGCCCGATCAGTCCGGCGACCACCGTCAGCTGCACGGTCATCTGTGCGCCCTGCACGAACAGGGAGGCGCGGGGGCCGATCGGGTCGGGCATCTGCCGCAGAACGAAGGTAATCACAAGAAACAGGGCCAGAAACGCCAGCACGGCCCCGAGCAGCCACAGAATCAGGCTCCCGAACCCCGGAACAGGGGATGATGTCCGTCCAGCCGGAACTTTGGTGGTCACTAAAAACAGCCTCCTGAATAAAGAGTTGCGCTGGACGCCTGGCGCTCCAGAGTAGAAAATCCTCGTCTCGATTTATGACTGAATCTCAAAAAACCGGACAGAGGGCGCACCCGCCTCCCTCCGTCCCGCTGTCCTGTTCAGGCGCCAATCACTTGCAGCGGATGTCCTGCCCGAAGTACTGATTGCTCAGCTTGGCGTAGGTTCCGCTGGACTGGACCTTGGCGAGGTCGGCGTTGACTTCCTTCAGCAAAGTGCTGTTACCTTTCCTGACGGCCATACCGTTCTTTTCGCTGAACAGCAGGTCGCCCTGCACCAGCTTGCCCTTCTGCGCCTTGACCGCGTCCAGTCCCGTGAACCGGTCGCTGACCCAGGCATCCACCCGGCCCGCCATCAGAGCGCCCTGCGCCGCAGCGTCGTTGGGGAAGGTCTTGACGCTGCCCACGCCGGGCACCTTGTTCACGTTTTGCAGGTAGGACGTACCGACCTGCACCGCCACGCTTTTTCCCTTCAGGTCTGCTGCCGACTTGGGGCCGCCAGGCCGACTGACAATCGCGCCGCCGGTGCAGTAGTGGGGATTACTGAAGTCCACCGCTTTGGCCCGCTCAGGCGTAATGCCGTGGCTGGCGATCACCAGATCGTAGCGGTCCTGACCCAGCCCGATCAGCAGGTTGTCGAAAGGCTGCGTGACCCACTGCGCCTTGACACCCATCTGCTTGGCAAGGGCGTTACCGAGGTCCACTTCAAAACCCGTGAGTTTGGTGCCTTCGAGGTAGTTGAACGGCTTGAACGCGCCCTCGGTGGCAATTTTAAGTGTGCCGGATTTCTTGATCTCGTCCCAGGTGCGGGCCTGTGCGGCGCTCCCCAGCAAAACAAGGGTGGTTACGGTCAACAGTAATTTATTCATTTCATCTCCTGAAGGTGGTGCTAGGGGCCGGAATCACCCAGAACGGCGGGCGATTTCATAGCAATGGCACAGTTTAACGCCGAATCTAGTAATCAAGTGAAAACCCGCCTCTGAAGAAGCGGGTCAATTGAAAGGTTAAGACTCGGTCAGCAGCCGGAGCGGAGCCGCGCCTGACTCATCAGGGGCTGGCTCAGAAGGACTGAACGGTGGCGGGCGTGGCTGCCTGCGGGGCCTGGCCGGGGTACTCGTAGCCCAGACCGAGGGTGTCGGCCTGACCACGGGTGCCCGTCGGGGTGCCACGGTCGATGGCCTGCTCGGTGCTGATGTCGAAGGCGTGCAGGCGGGTCTGGTCCACGACCAGCTCGATGCTGTCGCCGGGGCTGACCAGCGCCTGGCCGTCTACCTTGACCGTCAGCGACTGCCCGGCCACTTCCACGATCAGGTCGGTCTGTGCGCCCAGCGGCTCGACGACCACGATGGTGCCGCGCATGTGGTTGACCCCGTCAGGAATGTCGGTCAGGCCG
>JAGLBK010000121.1 GCA_018260275.1 Deinococcus sp. | reverse complement strand
GAAGGCAAAAACTGGTATCCCCGGTCTACCTCAGCAATTTATAAAACCAAGAAAAGTGATGAGGCCTCCAAAGCCCAGCAGCAGTCCCGCCATTGCTGGCAAAGCGCCCGTGCCTTCGCTGAAACTCAATTCCAGCGCACTCTTTTGAGGCTGTTGCGGGTCGAAGTACACCGTGACTTGCTGACCGGTTGGATATCTGGCAACCAGCACATCCTGCGGATATGACCCGGCTGTTCTGGTATCAAAGAATGTAGCCCGACAACCCTGATAAAGAGTGCCACCCACAACGTACTGATAACGAACCGAGCAGGTATAAACCGTTGACCTCGCTCCACGCTGTTTGACCACCTGACTTTCCAGCATCCGTCCTTCTACGGTTTGCCAGTTGGCCTGCGCTTCTTCAAGTTGTCGCCGCCTGCGCCGATTTCCAAACCAGACCGCTAAACCCAGCAATAAAATCGGCAAGCCGACGCTCAATAGAAACACCCGGTTTGTCACAATCGTTTAGCCCCGCAGCAATTTCACGGCCCGTACCACGTCGCTGGGCGTAACAGCCTCGCCGGGGCGGGCGCGGCAGCCCAGAGCGTACTGCTCCAGCAGGCCCTCGCCCGCCGTATCGAGCGCACTGCGAACCGCCGCGAACTGAATCAGGATGTCGTGGCAGTCGCGGCCTTCTTCAATCATTTTTTGAATGCCGCGCACCTGGCCCTCGATGCGCCGCAGCCGCTTGAGCAGTTTCTCGTCCTCCGGGTCGATGGGAGGCACAATTCTGGGGGGTATAGAGGCGGTCATGTTCATATTGTCGGGCAAAAGGCCGCGCAGAACAAGTGATAAAGATGGTCACTAAGTTGACGATATACCTATAGGGGGTATAGATTCAGTTATGTTCTTCAAACGCTTTTACGACGAGGATTTGGCCCAGGCTTCCTACATGGTGGGCTGCCAGAAGACCGGCGAATGTCTGGTCATTGACCCGGTGCGCGACATCCAGCGGTATCTGGACGAGGCGCAGGCGCAAAAGCTGGAGGTCACCCACGTCACCGAGACGCACATTCACGCCGATTACCTGTCGGGCGGGCGCGAACTGGCGACGGCCACGGGCGCGAAATTTCTGGTGTCGGACGAGGGCGGCGAGGGCTGGCAGTACACCTACAGCACGCCGAACATGCAAAAGTTGAAGCACGGCGACACCTTTATGGTCGGCAATATCAAGGTGGAGGTGCGCCACACGCCCGGCCACACGCCCGAGAGCATCAGCTTTCTGGTGACCGATACCCCCCGTGGTGACGTGCCCGTGATGTACTTCACCGGGGATTTCGTGTTCGTGGGCGATATTGGTCGCCCGGATTTGCTGGACGAGGCGGCGGGCGGTCAGGACACCCGTTTCAGGGGCGCGAAAGACATGTTCCAGAGCCTGAAAACCCAGTTCGCGGGGCTGCCGCCGCATGTGCAGGTGTGGCCCGCGCACGGCTCCGGCAGCGCGTGCGGCAAGGCGCTGGGGGCCGTACCGAGCAGCAGCATCGGCTACGAAACCGAGCTGGCGTGGTGGAGCAAATTCGTCAAGAATGGCGATGAGCAGGGCTTTACCGACGAACTGCTGAGCGGCCAGCCCGATGCCCCGCTGTACTACGGGCGCATGAAAACCCAGAACCGCGACGGCATGAGCGTGCTGGGCGACGTACCGCCACTGCCCGAACTGAGCGCCGCCGAAGCCAACAGGCAGATGGCCGCGGGCGTGATGCTGATCGATACCCGCCCCAAGGAGCAGTATCAGGCCACCGCGCCGCACCATTCTATTAACCTGCCCACCGCCAACAAGGTGGAAACCTGGGCCGGGTGGCTGCTGCGCCCCGAGGACCGCGATTACATTCTGCTGGCCGAAAACGCCGAGCAGGCCGAGGAACTGCGCCGCCGCCTGTGGATGGTCGGACTGGACAATATAAAAGGCTTCGTGCGTGGCGTGGAGGGGTTAGACGTGAAGGCTGTGCCGCCGATTCAACCCAGCGAGGTCGCGCAGCACGAGGGCGCACTGATTCTGGACGTGCGGAATAAGACCGAGTACGCGGGCGGCCACATTCCCGGCGCGACGCAGCTGCACGCGGGCCGGATTGCCTGGAAGGAAAGCGAGTTGCCCAAGGATCGCAAAATCATCGTGCATTGCCAGTCGGGCGCACGCAGCGCCGCCGCCGCCAGCTACCTGGGCAGCCAGGGCTTTGACGTGCTGGAGATCGCGGGCGGCTTTGAGAACTGGGAAAAGCAGGTGCCGGAGCAGGTGGAACGGGGGGAATAGTGGCTGAGCGTCGGCCTGGATGCCCCCCCTCCCCTTGCTGCGCAAGGCCCTCCCCCGCAAGGGGAGAGGGTAAAAGACAGCCCCCCAAATGACCCCGCTTGCCTTTATTGGTGCGCTGCTCATCGGCCTCAGCCTGGGCCTGATGGGGTCGGGGGGCAGCATTCTGACCGTTCCTGTGCTGGTTTATCTGGTGCATGAGCCGGAGAAGCTGGCGATTACGGAAAGCCTCGCCATCGTGGGCTGCATCAGCCTGTTCGGATTGCTGCCGCACGCCCGCAAAGGGCTGGTGGACTGGCGGCGTTTTGCGCTGTTCGGGCTACCGGGGATCGTCGGCACCACGCTGGGCGCGACCCTCAGCCAGAGCCTCAGCGGGAGCGTGCAGCTCACTATTTTTGCGGTGGTGATGCTGCTGGCCGCCGTGATGATGTTCCGTCCGGCGGCAAAAGAAACCGCCGAGCCGGGGGCGTATTCGCCCGTCGCCACCTCGGCGCAGGGCTTAGGCGTGGGCGTGCTGACCGGGCTGGTCGGCGTGGGCGGCGGCTTTCTGATTGTGCCTGCGCTGGTGCTGCTGGGCAAACTGCCGATGAAATACGCGGTGGGAACGAGTCTGGCGATTATCACCCTCAACAGTTTTACGGGCTTTGCCAAGCATCTGGCACAGAGTAACGAGCCGCTGCACTGGCCGCTAATGGGGCTGTTCGCGGTGATTGGCGTGGCGGGCAGTTACGCCGGGTCGCGGCTGAGCGGCAGCTTCAACAATGCCCAGCTGCGGCGCGGGTTCGCGGTGTTTCTGGTCTGCATGGGCGCGTATGTGCTGGCGGTCAACGGGCCAAAGGTGCTGCACCCTGCACCTGCCGCCGCCGTTTTGGAGACAATAAAACCATGAACGACCTTCTGCACTTTCTGCAATCGCCCTGGCCCTGGTGGGTCGGCGGCCCCCTCATTGGCCTGACCGTGCCCCTGATGCTGTGGCTGGGCAACAAGAGTTTCGGGATTTCCAGCAACCTGCGCCATATTTGCGCCGTGCTGCTGCCCGAACAAGTCAAGCCGGGATTCTTCAAATACGACTGGCGGGCCGAAGAATGGAACCTGATGTTCGCCGCTGGGCTGGTGCTGGGCGGGCTGCTGGCGGGCGTCATTTTTGCCAACCCCGACCCGGTACGGCTGAGCGTGGCGGGCGTGAAAACGATGGGCGAACTGGGCGTCACCGTGCAGGCCGGCCTCGTGCCGCCCGAAGCACGCGACCTGAGTAAACCCGGCGTGTGGCTGATTCTGGCGCTGTCGGGCTTGCTGATTGGCTTCGGCACACGCTACGGCGGCGGCTGCACCAGCGGGCACGCGATTACCGGCCTCAGCACGCTGCAACTGCCCAGCCTGTACGCCACCCTCGCCTTTTTTGCCACCGGAATCCTGAGCGCCAACTCTCTGCTGCCGCTGCTGCTGGGGCTGCTTAAGTGAGCGCCGTAACTGTCCCAGCGACCCGAACCCGCGCCGCCACCGGCCTGCTGGCCTATCTGCTGGCCGGAATCTACTTTGGCGTGGTGCTGGTCAAGTCGGAGGCGGCGAGCTGGTATCGCCTTCAGGAGATGTTCCGCTTCGAGTCGTTCCACATGTTCGGGCTGATCGGCTCGGCGGTGGTCACGGGCCTCATCACGACGCAGTTGCTCCGGCGCTTCGGGCAGACGCGCAACGGCGAAAGCATCCGCATCACGCCCAAAGACCCCGGCTGGCGGCGCTATGTGCTGGGCGGCGCGTGCTTTGGCGTGGGCTGGGGCCTGACCGGGATTTGCCCCGGCCCGATTTTCGTGCTGCTGGGCGCGGGGGTCTGGCCTGCGCTGGTGGTGCTGGCGTTTGCGCTGCTGGGGACTTATCTGTATGGGGTGTTTCAGGCGCAGTTGCCGCACTGAGGAAGGTACGCGGGAGGCGGTGCGCGGTACGTGGGGAAAAACCTTCATCCACCACGTACCGCTGACCACGCACCACGTACCATATTCCCATGTCCGACATCCTGACCTGCGCCAAATGCGACGCCAAAAACCGCGTGACGACCACCCCCGCCGGGCAAGTTCCGGTGTGTGCCAGATGCGGCTCTCCCCTGCCCTGGCTGCACGACGGCACCGACGCCACGTTTGACAGCGACATTCAGGCGGGCGTCCCGGTGATCGTGGATTTCTGGGCCGAATGGTGCGGGCCATGCCGAATCATGGGGCCGATTCTGGAGCAGATTGCCCAGGAGATGCCCGGCAAGGTGCGTATCGTGAAGGTCAATGTGGACGAGAACCCGCGTACCCCGGCACTATTTGGCGTGCAGGGCATTCCCACGCTGGTCATGTTCCGGGGTGGCGAGCAGGTGGATGAAATCGTGGGCGTGGTGCAAAAGCCGCTGCTGGTGGAACGAATCAAACATTTGCAGGCGTTGGGCTAAACAACCGCCAGAAAGCGCAGCTTAAAGAGTTACTAGCGACTCTACCTGCTGGTGTAACTGGTCACTTCACGGTCGAAGAGGCCGACGAGCATCAGCACTCCCAGAATGGTTCCAATCGGAAAGTTGAGCAGGCTGAACACGGCTATCACGATGGCCGAGACGCGCCCCCAGCTTTTGCCGAGCAGCAAGGCACGGTAAGTGTTATAGAGCCACAAAATCAGAATGACCAGAAAAAAGAAACTGGTCCACAGGACTGTATTGACCAGTTCAGGCGGCAGCGGCGGCGTAGTGGTTTTGTTCATCCGGTCATACTCGGTCATGATCTCGTTGAGGTGCGGTCCCAGAAACGGCACCACCAGCAGATACAGGGCTGAGATAGCCAGCGAGATGAGCAATGGAATAGTGACGAGGGACAAACGTCGGGGCCTGGCGGTCGGCGGCAGATCGGTGGGTTGAGGCTTCAGATCAGTCATTACTGACAGGTTAACGTGCCTGCCCCCATTTCACACGCCCTGACGGCTGGTCTCACCTTACAGCATTTGCATAATGACGCTCATACGAGACGAGTGGGCGGACGAGGGTATAGTGCTGATTTGAGAGTGCGTGCAGTAAAATGCGATAGAGACGGCGAAATTGCCGTGGCGATTGCTCAAAAATTCTCTGTTCATCCACGAACTGTCCGCCTCTAAATAGTTGCTAGGTGTAGGAAGCCCCATATCCCTACACCTAATTTGCGTCCCAATGGCACGCCGTGAGTTCTCCTTACTCTCAACATGACTCTCTTGGAGGTCATGGTACTTGAGGTGTCGCCACTCGCCTTTCACCAGATTAAGTTCAGGACTATAGGGGGGCAGGTAAACCACAATGAGGCTGCTCTTCTTCCAATTTTCCCTTTCCCGTTCAACAACATCCCTGGTATGAATGCTGGCACCGTCAGTCAAGACAATCGTTGGGTAAGCCGGGTCACATTGCTCTAACAAGTTCTTAATGAACTTTTTCGTATCTAATGTAGAATTAAAGAGACTCAAGTACATTACAATCCACACAATGATTCTGTCACTTTTTGCTTCACAAAACTCTCTCCAACAAAGAGGGAAATATGGATGTGCAGGAATCATTTTATTTTCGTGTGACCGCTGATATTCCTGTCAATCTCTCGGTAAGTACCTGCCAGTTAGAGAGTGCATCATGATGTGCTCTCTAATCCGATCAGAGGGAGAAGGCAATAAGTAGCTCTTGGATGTTTGCTCTACTTAGCAGCTTTGGGTCCGTACGGGGAGACGATGCCATCATTACCCGGCAGATTCTTACCTTGCTGCTGATGTAATCCACGCAGCCCATGAGGTTAAGCCCGGATGTAATGCCACGAACTTTGCTCTTTGCCACTTCCATCGACTTGCCTACTTCGCTCCAAGCGTATGTGTTTGTCTGGGTCAGCTGGATGGCCGCTTCATGAAGAAACAGGAATTTCAGCCACTTTTCAGAAGCCCCTTTTTTACGACTTCAAGGTTCTCCTTGAGGTCTTGTTTGTCCTGAAGATATCCAGAGAGGGTTATTGCCGGGTGATGATGGCATCATCTCCCCGCGCGCACTTGCCAAAGCTGCGAAGTAGAGCAAACAGGCAGATGTAGACAGGTCTGGGGGCTTTTCCCAGGCCCGTGTAACTGTAGTCGGGAGCTACTTACCTTACTGCCTATGAATTGCGTGGACAAACCATTCCGGGACTTTGCCCTTGAAGTAACGCTGGGCCCACTTATCGGCCCACGCAGAGTAGCGCCCCTGTTCGATCGCCTGTCTGGCCCGCTCGACCAGCCGGTGCAGGTAACGCAGATTATGCAGCGAAAGCATGCGCGGAGCCAGCATCTCCCCAGCCCTTAACAGGTGAGCCAGATAAGCCCGTGTGTAATGGCGGCAGGCGTAGCAGTCACACTCGGCATCCACTGGCTCAAGCTGCTGACGTGGTGCACTGGAATTCAGATTAAGACGACCGTCATCCGTCAGCGCGTAACCGAAGCGTCCAGTACGTGTCGGATACACGCAGTCGAACATATCCACGCCAAGTGCAATCCCCGCCACCAGATCCTCAGGGTGGCCCACACCCATCAGGTAGCGCGGCTTGTTTTCTGGTAGACGCCGTGAGGTAAATTCCACTGCTGGGAACATTTCTTCTTTGCTCTCTCCCACGGCCAGGCCACCGATTGCAAATCCAGGCGTGTTGAACGGCAGGGTGAGATCCAGGCTCAGCTGACGCAGTTCTTCATGAATCCCGCCTTGCACAATGGCAAAAAGGGCCTGCTCCGGTTTCTTTTTGACGCTCACGCACCGCTCAAGCCAACGAACCGTTCGCTCCAGACTCGCCCTGATGTAGGGGACTTCCGCTGGGAAGGGCGGACACTCATCAAAAGCCATAATCACATCCGCGCCGAGGGCCTCCTGCACTTCAATGCTACGCTCCGGCGAAAGTTCTACCAGACTGCCATCCAGATGGCTTTTGAAGGTCACACTCTGCTCGGTAATCTTACGCATATGGCCCAGGCTCATGACCTGAAACCCACCAGAGTCAGTCAGAAACGGTCCTGGATAGGCGGTGAATCCTGGCAAACCACCATGCGCTTCAACCAACTTTTCGCCGGGCCGTAACATCAGGTGATAGGTGTTTCCCAGAATCATCTGTGATTTTATCTCTAGAAGCTCCTCTGGACTGATTCCTTTAACTGTCCCCTGCGTGCCTACCGGCATGAACATGGGCGTTGTTACTGTGCCTCGAGGTGTATGGAAAGAAGCGACACGGGCAAGGCCGTCACGGTGATAGATGTCAAACTCGAACACAAGACCTCATTGTACGGCTGTTTAAAGCCCATACATCAATAAAAAATCCCCCTCATACCGAGGGGGAAGGAAAGAGTCTATGGAGCGGGAGACGAGATTCGAACTCGCGACATCTACCTTGGCAAGGTAGTGCTCTACCAGCTGAGCTACTCCCGCAATGAAAAAACCCCCGCACTGACCGACTTTTCCGGGATGCTACCATCCGAGTATCATTGGCGCGACTTTGTTTCACGACCCAGTTCGGCATGGGATGGGGTGGTTCCAAAGTGCTATAGGCACGGGGGTGTCTTGATTTATGTGTAACGCTGCAAGACGGAAGCGTGAACGAGGATTGGAGTGGTTGACTGCCGGGGCAGTCAACACAGAATAATAGCGGTTAAAGGTCAAGACCTCGACTGATGAGCACCAGTCAGCTGAGCACATTGCTGTGCTTGCACTTCTGGCCTCTTAACCCGGTGGTCTACCGGGAGTCTTACCTGCTTATGCAGTGGGATATCTCATCTTGGGGCTGGCGTCCCGCTTAGATGCTTTCAGCGGTTATCCGTTCCAGACATAGCTACCCAGCATGTGCCCCTGGTGGGACAGCTGGGAGACCAGCGGTCTGT
>JAGLBK010000120.1 GCA_018260275.1 Deinococcus sp. | reverse complement strand
GGGAAGCCGCCGAGGCGCTGTGGCCCGAGAAGGACGAGTCGCGGGCCAGCAGCCTGTTTCACACGACGCTGCACCGCCTGCGCAAAAGCCTGAACAACGAGGCAGTCGTCAGTCAGAACCGCAAATATGCCCTGGCCGACGACCTGAAACCCGACTACGACGTGCAGCGCTACGAACTGCTGGCCGGGCAGGCTGAGCAGGGCAGCCTGGGCTTCGAGGAACTCAAGGAACTGGTCAGCCAGTACGGCACCTTTTTGCCCGGAGCCGATAGCCCCTGGGTCGACGATGTCCGTGCCCGGCTCGAACAGACCCAGATGAGCCTGCTGGGCGTGGCGGCGCAGGCGGCAATTACCGCGGGCAAACCCAAGGAAGCCGCGCAGTTCTACCAGCGGGCGCTGAGCATCGACCCCATGAGTGAGCAGGACTGGCAGGGCCTGACCGCCGCCCTGGAAAGCATGAGCGACCCCCGCGCCCGCCTCGCCGCCCAGCGTGAAGCGTGGTGGACGGTGGACTTCGATTGAGCCAATTTCTGGAATAAGAAATTCAGCGCCGCCCGCAAGCATGAGCAACCGAAAACCCCCGTTTCCGGGGGCCTTTTTATAGAGTTGAACGGAACAGTCTTCAGCCTTCCTGCTGCGCCTCGACCGCCAGTTCCTTCTGCTCCTGCACGACCTCGTGCTTGACCGGTTCGCCCAGTGCCCCCGCGATCACGGCGGCCTGCTCCTTGGCGTGCACGCTGGCGTATCCGGTAGCGGTGCTGGCGCTGCGGGCGCGACTGGCATGGGTCAGCTGCTGGCCGGGTTGCAGGCTCTTTTCGAGGTCTTCCCGGATCATCAGCCACGCGCCCTGATTCTCGGGTTCTTCCTGGGCCCAGACGACCTGTGCACCGGGATGCCGGGCGAGTTCAGCCCTGAGTTTGTCGGTCGGGAACGGGTAGAGCTGTTCCAGACGCACCAGCGCCGTGCCCGCGTAGCCGTCCTTGTCCTTGTCGCGGGCCTCGGTCAGTTCCCAGTGCAGCTTGCCGCTGCTGATGACCACGCGGCGGGCACCCTGGACCCCGGCGTCGCCAATCACTTCATTGAATTGCCCGTCGTACAGGTCGCTCAGCGGACTCATGGCGAGCTTGTTACGCAGCAGGCTCTTGGGCGTCATGACGATGAGGGGCTTGCGGTAGGGGCGCAGGACCTGACGGCGCAGCAGGTGGAAAATCTGCGCGGCGCTGCTGGGCACCACGACCTGCATGTTGTTCTGGGCGCACAGTTGCAAGTAGCGTTCCAGGCGGGCGCTGCTGTGCTCGGGGCCTGCGCCCTCGTAGCCGTGGGGCAGCAGCAGCGTCAGGCCCGAGAGGCGCTGCCACTTGCTTTCGCCCGCGCTGATGAACTGGTCGATCACGGCCTGGGCACCGTTGGCAAAGTCACCAAACTGGGCTTCCCAGGCGACCAGGGCCTTGGGTTCGCTGGTCGAAAAGCCGTATTCAAAGGCCATGACCGCTTCTTCCGAGAGCGTGCTGTCGATGACTTCCACGCGGCCCTGTGCGTCCGAGAGGTGCGCCAGCGCCATGTAGTCCTCGTTCATGGGGTCCTGGGCATTCTGGTTGTGCAGCACGGCGTGACGGTGTACGAAGGTGCCGCGCCCCGAGTCCTGCCCGACCAGGCGCACGCCGTAGCCCTCGTCCAGCAGGGTCGCGTAGGCCAGCATTTCGCCCATGCCCCAGTCGAGCGGCTGCTCACCCTTCGCCATCGCGGCGCGGGGTTTCATGACGGTGCGGTCGATGGTGCGGTGAACGGTGAAGCCCTCCGGCACGGTCGCCAGCTTGGTGCCCAGCTCCTCCAGCTTTTCGCGGGAAACCGCCGTGCTGGTGTCGTCGGTCCAGTGGGTGTCGGTGTACTCGCTCCAGTCCACCGCCAGTTTGCTCTGTTCCAGGTTCTCGATTTCCTCGACGACCGTTTCGCCACGGTCCAGACGGTCGCGGAAGTCGTTCACCAGCTTATCGCCCTCGCCGGGTTGCAATGTGCCGTTTTCTTCCAGCTTCTTCGCGTACAGGGCGCGAGTGCCGGGGTGCTGGTCGATTTCGCGGTACATGATCGGCTGGGTCATGCGCGGCTCGTCGCCCTCGTTGTGGCCGTTGCGCCGGAAGCAGATCAGGTCGATGAACACGTCCTTGCCGAATTCCTGACGGTAGGCCAGGGCCACGTCGCCGCAGAAGGCCACCGCCTCGGGGTCGTCGCCGTTGACGTGCAGCACGGGCGCGTTGGCGACCTTGGCGATGTCGGTGCAGTAGCGGCTGCTGCGGGTGTCGCGCGGGTCGGAGATGGTAAAGCCGATCTGGTTGTTGATCACGATACGTACCGCGCCGCCGGTGGCAAAGCCCCGCAGACGCGAGAGGTTCAGCGTCTCCATGACCACGCCCTGCCCGGACACGGCAGCGTCACCGTGAATGGTGATGGGCAGCACGTCGGTGCGCTTGCTGTCGCCCCGGCGGTCCTGACGGGCCCGCACGCTGCCGTGCACCACCGGCGAGACGATTTCCAGGTGGCTGGGGTTGAAGGCCATCGCCAGGTGCATGGGGCCGCCCGCCGTTTTCACGTCGCTGGAATAGCCCATGTGGTACTTCACGTCGCCCGCCACGTCGGGGTCGTCGCTCAGTTTCTTCTTGCCGTCGAACTCGTCGAACAGCACGCTGCTGGGCTTGCCGAAGATGTTGACCAGCGTGTTCAGGCGGCCACGGTGCGCCATCCCGATCACGACTTCCTTGACGCCGTACTTAGCCCCGGCCTGCTGGATGATGCGGTCCATCAGCGGAATAAAGCTCTCGCCGCCTTCCAGACCGAAACGCTTGACGCCGGGGTACTTGTTCTTGAGGTACAGCTCCAGCCCCTCGGCGGCGTTGAGCTTGTTCATCAGGCGGTGTTTTTCTTCGCTACTGAAGGCGTAGCGGCCCTGGCCTCGGCTGCTTTCCAGGCGTTCCTGGAACCACTGGCGCTCGTTCGCGGGCAGGTAGTTGTACTCGAAGCCGATGCTGCCGCAGTAAGTGTCGTGGAGCTGCCCGATCACGTCGCGCAGCGGGCCGCTGAAGGGGCCGTCCTGCACCTGCTCCTGCAAGTCGGCTTCCGAGAGGCCGTAGAACTCGGGGGTCAGCTCGGGCACCACCGGCAGGCCGCGCATCTTGAGGGGGTTGGTGTGGGCGCTGATGTGGCCATACACGCGGTAGGCCGTGATCAGTGCGCCCGCCGCCTGCTGAGCGCCGCTGTGACCACCCTGAACCGGCGCGGAAACCTGAGCGCCCCGGCGCTGGGTGCCCAGTTCGTAGAACGCCTGCTGAATGGCGCTGTGCGGCGTCTCTTTCGCCTCGCCGCGCACCGTGTCGAAGTACGTCTTCCACTCGCCGTCCACACTGTTCGGGTCGGCCAGGTACTGTTCGTACAGTTCCTCAATGAAAGCGGCATTCCCGCCCCACATCATCGTCTGTGACTGCTGCGTCATATCACCTTAGGATACGCCCATTCGCCCAGCGGAGCCTCTTGTACTTCCCTGGTAACGACAGCACAAACGCCGTAGTCCCTAAGCGGCGCAGTCTGGAGGTCTGGAAACTACGCCGCCGGGGTCATGAACCAGGCAGCCTACGCTGGCGGGCGGTCTTCAAGTCGGATGGTCTGACGGTCTGGAACGCCCCCCGCCGCCGGGCAGGTGCCAGATCAGCGCCGCCAGCACCAGCACCCCGGCCCCAGCAATCAGGAGCCCGGCCTGTCCGACGAACAAAAAGGTCAGCGGCAACAGGGTGGCGACCAGCACCGGGGGCCAGTACGCCCGGCCCAGACTCCACAGCGCCAGGGCGGTAGCCAGAGCAGCGCCCAGCGGCCCGGCGAGGTAAGCGGGCAGATAGTTCATCAGTACGCCCCCGAAAGCGGTGGCCGTGACCAGCCCCAGAACCGCCAGCACCAGTCGGAGTGGTGTGGTGCCCAGCCCCTTCCAGCGCGTCCAGAGCGCCCCGAACAGCCCGGCGAGCAGCAGCGCCAGCGGAGCGAAACCGTATAGCTTGGTCAGCGTTTCGCGCAGGCTGCTGGCGCTAAAGCTCAGGTCAATGTCCTGCGCCGTGATCACGTTTTTCAGTTGCCAGGCCAGATTGGTGGTGCCCAGCGTCCGCACGCTGCGGGTCGGGTACAGGCTATAGCGCCGGAATTTGGCAGGCTGGTCGGTTCGGACGGTCAGCGCAAAGTCTCGAATCGGTTCACGCCGCGCTCCCAGGCGGTAGCTCCAGCCGCGTGCCCCCTGATGGCGGTAGCCGACCTTGACCTGCACCGTCTGACCCGGCTTCAGGTCGCCTTGCCACCCGGTGCCGTTGGCGAGGTCTGCCGCCGAGAGTTCCTGGCCGTCTACCACGACCTGAAAATCCGACAGGGTGCCGCTGCCGGTGGGCAAGGGAAACTGAAAGCGGGCGGTGATGGGCGTTTTGAGCGGGTTGGTAAAGGCGTAAGCGGCGTTGAAGGCCGCGTTGTAATACGAGCGGCGTGCTCCCTGAAGCGGCGAGACGAAATTAAGGGACAGATTCATGTTCGAGCGGTCGAGCTTGATCGGTTGCTCGGTCAGCAGCGTGGCCTCGCGGGTAAAGATCACGTCCTGACCGCTGCGGCGAAAACGGTCACGCAGCTGGATTACGTTGTCGCTGGTCGGGTCGGTCAGGTAGGGCGACAGGGCCTGCACGCCTTCTGCCTTCACGCGCCGCAGCAGTTCGGGCGGCAGGCTCAGCGAGCGCACATATTTTTTCTCGCTGAGGTAAGTGACGCGCGGCGCTTCCTGAACGGTCGGCGCGGCGTCGGGGTCGGCATTGCGGCTGGTGCTGGTGCTGTCGCCCGCACTGACCCGGTGCAGCACGACCTGACCGACCACCCCCAGCAGACTGAAACTGAGCGCAAACAGCAGCAGTGCCCCGCCCCAGCCCCCCAGCGGCACGAAGGTTTCGCGTAGCCGGGGCAGCAGGCGGTCATAACTGGCCCGCCGGAATACCCGCAGGTACACCAGCCAGACCCCGCCAAAAAGGCCCAGCCACAGCAGCCAGCGCCAGAGCGTATGCCAGGAAGCCAGCAACGAAAAGAGCATGTCCATGAACGTCTGCACCATAAAAAACCCTCCCGCGACCAGAGTCGTAACAACACAGAGTCGTAACAGCACAGCGCCGCAGCAACAGTTGAAGCGTGATGTGTAAGTTACTCACGCAGAGCAAAGGGCGCGTCCCTCTTTAGTTGCAGTGGTCCATTGGGAGGGGTCAATTTGGAGCGGGCAGGTTGTCGTGGGGGCTACAAGCACTTATGCCCTCTCCCACGGGTGGCTGAGTGGCGCCGAAAAGTTTCTGCTGACTCAGGACAGTGCCGTTTCGGCAAATGTGCCACTCAATAAATGCGAGGTTTTTAGCCCCTCCACCCTTGCGGGGGAGGCTGGGAGGGGGGTAATGCGGAGTGCGTTCCACTAAGCAAATTCTGTTTTATGAGTGATATTCAGCACCACTCAGCGCACAAGTGGAGAGGGAGGAGCGAAGCGGCGGAAGGGTGACTGGTACAGCTCGCAGAGAGGGGGTGACGTAGCAAACGGCTTTTCTGGTATCTAGCCTTGCTGAGTGACACCCGATCTGGCCCCACGATTTGGCACTTCACGCCGGACGTGCTATCTTCATCGGCGCATTGCTGGTGCAGCGCAGCGTGAACGCTTGAACCTGGTCAGGACCGGAAGGTAGCAGCCATAAGAGATGATTCGCGGGTGCCGTTGCTCCCCGGCAATGCTTTTTTTGTGCCGTGATTTATGCTGTGCCCGGCTGCGCTCTAGCGTGTTTTAGGCAGCAGCACCAGCGCCTGCACTTCCCGCACTCTGGCGAGGTCACGCAGCCGCTCGCCGTCGAGGTCGCCCGCCTGGGCCAGGGCCTCGGCTTTTTTCTTGTCTATGGTGGCGACTTCCAGGGTGGCCGCGTCGCCGAAGACTTCGCGGAAGCGCTCGAGCGGGTACTCGACCCGGCGCGTGACCTTCAGCACGGCGCGGTACAGGTCGGTTTCGGCCTCTTCGCCCGCTTCCAGGGCGGCCTTAACCTGCTTGCCCAGTTCCTCTTTTTCGGCCTCTAGGCCCAGCAGGGTATCGCGCAAAAGGGCGTAGCGTTCCAGCAGTTCCGACAGGGTGGGGGGCGTTTCCGGGTTGGTCACTCCCCTAGCTTAAGGCAGGCCGCTAACATACGGCCATGAACCACGACCCTATCCCGGAACTGCTACCCGGAGAACTGAAGCGGCGCGTGCTGGACGCCATTCGGCGCGGGGCCAGCATGCAGGACATCGCCGACCTCAAAAACGCTGATGTCAGCACCCCCGAAGACGCCATCCGCGCCCTACAGGACGGCAATTCCCGCTTTTTCAGTGGTGAGGCGGGGCGGCCCGAACTGGGAGCCAACGAACGCCGCGCCCAGATCATGGGACAGACGCCTTTCGCCGCTATTCTGGCCTGCTCGGACAGCCGCGTACCGGTGGAACTGGTGTTCGACCAGGGCTTCGGGCAGCTGTTCGTGGTGCGCGTGGCGGGCAACGTGGTCGGGGAATCGGGGCTGGGCACGCTGGAATACGCCATCCGTCATCTCGACGTGCATCTGATCGTGGTCATGGGGCACGAGGGCTGCGGCGCGGTGGCTTCGGCGTTGCTGCCCCCCGAACAGATCGCCCTTGAGCCGGAAAACCTGCAAAAGATCATCGCCCGCATTCGTCCCAGTGTCGAGAGTCTGCCGCCGATCCGCGACAAGAAGGCCCGAATGCGCGAGGCGGTCATCAACAACGTGCGCCGTCAGGTCAATATCCTGCGCCAGCAGGAAGTGATTATGGAAGCCGAGGCCAGCGGCCAGATCCGGGTGATCGGCGGCTTCTACGAGATCGGCTCGGGCGCGGTGGACTTTCTGATCGAGCCGGAAGACCTGCAACCGTAGGCGTAAGGCCGGGATATTCAGGCCAGCGGACGCTGCTGGTACAGCTCCACGACCCGGCGGAGCAGTTGCAACCCTGTCGGCAGGCTGCTGAGCTGCACCCACTCTTCCAGACGGTGGGCGTTGCCGCCCCGGTAGACCCCCAGCGTCAGCGCCGGAAGGCCGTGCGGCACGGCGGCGTTGGCGTCGGTGCTGCTGGCGGCGAGGCGCAAATCACCCAGTCTGGCCTCGCGGGTCGCCAGCTGCGCCATGTCCAGCAGACGGCCCGAATGGAGGTCCCCACCGGGGCGGTCCCCGACCTGCTCCAGGGTGACACTTACATCCGCTTCCCGGGCCGCTTTGCGAATCACGTCCTGGGCGCGGGCGGCAAGGTCTTCCAGAAGTTTGGCATCCAGCGAACGCAGATCGAGCAGCAGCTCAGCCCCGGCAGCGATCGAGTTGATGCTGTTGCCCCCCGAGGCCAGCCCGACGTTCAGGGTGGTGCGCGGCGTGGGCGGCAGATGCAGGTCGTACAGCCCACTGATGGCCCGGCCCAGTGCGTGCAGCGCACTCGGCCCCTGGTCGCCCCAGGAATGTCCGCCCGGCCCGGCGAACACGGCGCGGTAACGCCGCACGCCCACGCCCTGCGTCACCGCCACGCCCAGATACCCGTCGATCGCCAGCAGCGCCCCAAGCGACTGGCGATGCCGGGCCAGCAGATATTTTGCGCCGCGCAAGTCACCCAGACCTTCTTCACAGACATTGGCCGACACCCACAGGGGCCGGGTCAGCAGATCGGTGCGCCCGCGCAGTTCACGCAAAAAGGCCGTGACGACCGCCAGACTGGCGCTGTTGTCCCCGACGCCGGGGCCGATCAGCCGACCGTTGTCCTCGCGCACCGTCACATCGGTTTCAAGCGGAAAGACCGTGTCCAGGTGCGCCAGAATCAGCAAGGCCGGTCGGCCTTCGGTGCCGGGCGGGACGATCCGGGTGACCACGTTGCCGACCTCGTCTCTCTCGCAGCTGTACCCCAGGTCTTCCCAGAGTTCCGTCACCAGGGCCGCCCGGCGCGTTTCATCAAACGTCGGCGCGGAAGTCTCGGCGATACGCGACAGATAAGAAATGGGCATCGCGTGCGATTGTACCCGCCAGGACACCGCCAACGGAAGGCGGCCAGGGCAACCGCAAAGTCAGTTTAATTTGATGGGGTGACCGATTCACCGTTCCAGAAAGCTGATTTGCCAAGTCTC
>JAGLBK010000011.1:12842-25357 GCA_018260275.1 Deinococcus sp. | reverse complement strand
ACGCTCCGGCGCAAGATCGTTGAAGCGAACGTGTGCGCTATGAAATTGCAACTTAACGGTGCCGACCGGGCCGTTGCGCTGCTTGCCGATAATGATTTCGGCGATGCCCTGCTGATCGGTTTCCTTGTTGTAGTACTCGTCGCGGTAGATGAACATCACGATGTCGGCGTCCTGCTCGATCGCGCCCGAGTTGTGACTGACCAGCCCGTCGGCCAGCCAGGAGGCGGGGCCGGGCACGGTCAGGTCATAGACGGTTTCCTCGCCTGCCGGGGTGATGCTGAGGATTTCGTCCCAGTACAGGTCGTTCCCGGCCCACTCGCGCAACAGGTCATCAGAAAGGTGTTCGGCGTAGTTCAGCACGGTAGCCCGCGAAGGTGCGAACCGGAAATGAGACGTGCCCCCGTAGGCCGTGCCCCGCGCCGCCGCCATCGCCCGCTGGGTGACGCCCTGTTCCTGCATTTTGGCTTTGACCCGGTCCCAGACCTCGCCGGGCAGGGTATCCACGTTGGTATTGGCCTGCCGGCTTTCCAGCAGCGCCCGTAAGCGTTGACCAGCCTCTGCACGCGGCCCAAAGGTGCCAATTTTGTCCAGAAAAGCCAGCTGCGCTTCCTGCCCTGAAATATCCACATTCCAGACGGGGCGGGCCTGCTGTTGTGGTACGGCTTTAAGGCAGGCCACGACGCCGAAGCGCAGCAGCAGCGCGGCCACGTCGCGGGCCAGTTCCTCGCTGCAGGTGGCAAAGTAAACGCGACTGCTGCCCCCCGTTTCGCGCACATGAATGCAGCCGTCGGTGGCCCACAAGTGCCGCAGCAGGGCCGCCGCCACGTTGTCAGGTTGCGAGAAAATTGCTTGTGGCACCCGTTTGTCGTGCGAACGCTGCCCGAAAATCTCCAGACTCTTGAGCCAGGCGCCCACGCCTGCCGCCTGCCAGCGGTTGCCGTTGCCCGCGATGACCAGCTGATGCCAGTTGCCCCGTCCGGTATGGCGCGTGACGGTGCTGCCCAGGCTTTGTGCCACGCGAGACACGAAGGCGCTGTTTTCCTCGGAGGCGGTGGTATAGCGCAGCGGCTGCCCCTTCAGATAGCTGCCGTCGCCAATCAGCTGACCCAGCAACCCGGCTTCGTCTTCTGTCCAGGGTTGAGCCGGGGGCACAGGCGTAGGCACACGCCGCGCCAGCGCCAGCCGGTCGCCCACACTCACCTCGCCCAGCGTGACCCAGCCGCCCAGCCGGTAGACACGGTGTCCAGCGGTGGCCCGCAGCTTCCGGCCCGAGCGCGTCACTACTTCCAACACCGGCTTTTGGCCTACTTCCCAGACCAGGTCGCTCTGGGCGGGCACTATCCGGCCATTTTCGGCCATCGCCAGCACCTCGGGGGTCTGGCCCACCAGTTCGGCTATCGGCACGCGCCGTCCATCGGCCAGCATCACTAACGTGTCACCCGTGACGCATTCACGCAGGTCACTGAGCATCGGCCTGTGATTGGGCCTTTGCTCTACCGCACGCGACAGCTGCGAAAGCACCATGATTGGCACCTCCAGCTCCCGCGCCAGCCCCTTGAGGCCGCGTGAAATGGTGCTGATTTCCTGCTGACGGTTGTCGCTGCCGCCGTTGCTTTTGCCTCCCGACATCAGCTGCAGGTAATCGATGACCACCAGCCCCAGTTGTCCATGCTGCGCCGACATGCGCCGGAGCTTGCTGCGCAGGCCATTAAGGGTCAGGTCCGGCTCGTCGTCGATAATCATCGGCGCTTCGGCCAGCCGCCCCGCCGCGTGCGCCAGTCGCTCGAAGTCGCGCTCGTTGAGTTGCCCGCTGCGAATACGGTTCATATCCACGCGGGCCTCGCTGCACAGCATTCGCAGGGCCAGCTGCACGCTGGGCATTTCCAGGCTGAACACCGCCACTGCTTTTTCGCCGCGCAGGGCGACATTCTGGGCGATGGAGAGGGCGAACGCGGTTTTTCCCATACTCGGACGCGCCGCCAGCACATTCAGACTGCCCTTCTGGAGGCCCGAGATCTGCTCGTCGAGGTCCTTGAAGCCGCTGCTCACGCCGTCGGGAATGCCCTTGTTGGCGTGCAGCAGAGTGATGTACTCGAAGGTGTCCTGCACGACCTCGCTCATCTCGGCAAACCCCTGACTCTTCTTCTGCTCGGCCACCTCGAAGATCAGCTTCTCGGCGCGGTCCAGCAGGTCTTCGAGGGGCAAGTTGGCGTCGTAGCCCAGCTGCATGACCTTGCCGCTGGCGCTAATCAGCTGTCTCAGCGTGTGTTTTTCCTGCACAATGCGGGCGTAATGCTCGGCGTAGGCGGCGGTGGGCACCTGCTCGGACAGCCCGATCAGGTAGGTCAGGCCGCCGATCTCGTCAAGCTGTCCCTTACCGCGCAGGTCTTCGCTGAGGGTCACTAGATCGACCGGTTCGCCGCGCTCTTGCAAAGTACGCATGGCCGCAAAAATCTTGCGGTGTCCCTCGCGGTAGAACATTTCGGGAATGACAGTATCCCCCAGCTGGGTCAGGGTATCGTTGTCGAGCAAAATACTGCCCAGAACGCTAATTTCAGCTTCCTGGCTGTGGGGCGCGACGCGCGGCGTAAGTTCCAACAGGGGCCTCTCTTCCGGCCTCCTCTGATGACCCAACCGGAGTGTGCAGGTTGCGCCCGAAAAGGACCGACAAAGTGAATTTAGAAGTGGAAGGCGGGGCTTCCATTCGCCGTACCCGGAAGCGCGGCTGAACTGAGGGGCAGCATATCACTTTGGCCGAAGTGACCCCCGGCCCTTCTTACAGCAACTCTTACAGACCATCACAGCCCCTGCCGCCATGCAGGAAACGTCGTTCTGGACGCCCTGGCGGGAGGACAGGCCCACCAGCAGGTACCGAGGAATACCCCCAAAACGGGTGTCAGCCCTTTCGGCATAACGTAAGAGTCCTGTTAGAACACGCCGCGTAATCTACGGTCAAGCAGGAACGGGAGACACCCGGACACCGCCAAATGCAATAAGTAGACGAACCGGAACCATACATAACCTTATCCGGCGAGTCGAACCAGGAGAACTACCATGACCAACAGCACCCAAGGCTTCACCCTGATCGAACTGCTCATCGTTATCGCCATCATCGGTATTCTGGCCGCCGTTCTGATCCCCAACCTGCTCAGCGCCCGCGCCAAGGCCAACGACAGCGCCGCGATGGCCTACACCCGCAACTGCTACACCGCCGTGGAACTGAGCCGCAACCCCACCACCCAGGCCCTGCCTACCAACGGTAGCTGCGAGAACACGGCTGCTAGCCCCGTTGGCCTGGGCACCAACGCCCTGCACGCCACCGCTTCGGTGCCTACCGCTGGCCAGTACGCTGCGACCACTGGCGGCGGCTTCATGGTCACCGTGACTGGTGTGACCGGCAAGGTCTTCACCTTCGACGGCAGCACCATGACCCAGAGCTAAGCTGATTCACCTCAGCTAACTTGAACCCTCACTCCCACCCGGGGTGGGGGTTTTTCAAGCATAGAGCCAAGATGAAAACTAACTCTACCCAAGGCTTCACCCTGATCGAACTGCTCATCGTTATCGCCATCATCGGTCTTCTAGCCGCTGTCCTGATTCCCAACCTGCTCAGTGCCCGCGCCAAGGCCAATGACAGCGCTTCATATGCCTTCCTGCGTCACTGCATCACAGCTATGGAAATGAAGCGTGACCAGCAAGGCTACGTCGTGAACGCGGCCCGGTGCGACGATCCTCTTCTCACCGACGCGGCCCAGCCCCTACCTTCTTCGGTCAGCAGCACTCTTATTACGCCCAATGCCAACCTTTCAGATTACAATATCTCCGTCACCAGCATTACCGGTAAGATATTCAAGTATGAAAACGGCCAATTTATTCAGGGGAACTGAATCTTCCCAAACGCGATCCGGCCAGATGCCGGGTCGTTTTTCATTGGCTGTTCCGTTGCTCCTGGGCACCCTTTTCGCTGTTCCCCTCCTGATCAACCCAGGGGCGTTCAGCAGTTTCGACGAAACGTATCTTTCGCCGCGTCTGTGGCTTATCTACGCCATTGTGCTGCCGTGCGCTCTGCTCCTGCTGGGCCATTTCCGCGTTTCCTGGCAGCTTCCCCGAATGTTATTGGCCTTGCTCGGCGGCTTTTTGCTCTGGCTGACCTTATCGGTTCTGGTCACAGGGGCAGGCTGGCCGGGCTGGTGGGGGCAGACTGACCGGGCCGACGGGGTTCTGATGCACGCCGTGTATATCCTGCTGGCCCTCTGCGGCTGGCGGCTGGGAACCGCTGACCCCGAATGGCGACCGAAATTTTCAGCGGCGCTACTGATTGGCGGAGGCCTGCTGGCCCTCACCAATATCGCGCAGCAGTTGCACCTGGCCGGAATTGCCAACGAGTATGCCCTCTCCGGGGTAGCCGCGACCCCTTTTGGCGGTACGCTCGGAAATCGGGGGTACATGGGCGGCGCTCTGGCGCTGTTGTTACCAGGCAGCCTCTGGGCCATGTCGTATGTCCCCGCCAGATATCAGCGGGCAGCCCAGCTGGCAGTCATGCTGGTGGCCTGGGGCTGGCTCGGAGCTTTTACCCGTGGGGCCTGGCTGGCAGGGGCGCTCGGGCTGGGCTGGGTAGCGTATTTTGGACGTCCCAGTCGTCAGGTCTGGTTTCCGGTTCTGGCCGGTATCCTGGCTTTTGCAATAGTGACGCCGCTCTACGACAACGCACGGCAGCTCTCCCTGGACAGCTCAGGCGGACAGGAGTTGACCGACAACAGTGGGCGAACCGTGCTCTGGAACTCGGCCCTGTACGGCATCAAACACAAACCGGTCTTCGGCTGGGGCACGCCCGCGCTGCACCGGGTCATGAGCGTGCGCCCGCCACTGGACCTCCTGCGTGAAAACGGCAATCTGAACGTGACCGGCTACAGGGTAGTCCAGCAAAATTCCCGGTCCGCTCCAATTTTTCTGGTGACCTATCAGGGAGGCAAAAAGGAACGGGTCATGATCAACAATGTCGATAAGGTCCACAATGAGTATCTCGACTATGCCCTGACTTACGGCCTTCCCGCCGCACTACTGTTTGTCACCCTGCTCGGCTGGGCCGTCTGGTCCGGGCGAACGGCAGCCCCTGGCCTGTCTGCCGGGCTGATCGGTTACGCCCTGTTTTTATGCACCTGGCCGGAGATTATCCGTTTTGCCCCTATCGCGTGGTTCATGCTGGGCCTTAGCCTGGCTGCCGGTGCCCGGCAAAACCAGCCCGGCATAGTACAAGACCATGTGGACCCGCAAGGAATAGAGCATCCAGCGTGAGGCGGTCATGGCTTCGCGAATCTGGTTCTTTCTCACTGCTGTAACGGACCAGACGAAATGCTCCTAGCCGGGCGGCTTTTCAGTTCGCTTTACGGCTTGCCTGGGGAAACGCGCCGGACCGGCAGGCGCACCCAGCCACGCCGCGAAATCCAGCGTAGGACCACGATCACCAGTGCGCCGCACAGCTGGGCGTGAAAATGGGACATCCTGGGGTACAGCAACCAGACGGCAGCGGCCCCGGCAGCCGCAGCAGTGGCATAAAGCTGATCGCTGCGGTACATGATTTCCGGCACTTCATTGGCGATCAGGTCGCGCACGATGCCGCCGCCCACACCGCTGAGCATTCCGGCAAACACGACCCCCAGCGGCCCCAGCCCAAAATTGATCGCTCCTACCGCGCCCGACGCCGCGAACAGGGCCAGACCGGACGTGTCGAAAAAGCTCATGGTGCGCTCGAAGCGGGCCAGCCGCTCGCCCAAGCCAAAGCCCAGCAGCGAACCCGCGATCGCCATCCACAGGTAACTTTCGTCGCGCAGGAACAGCGGCGGCGTCTGGCCGGTCAGGGTGTCACGAATAGCGCCCCCGCCCACCGCCGTTACGCAACCCAGCACCACCACGCCGAACAGATCGAATTTTTTACGGACGCCGAGCAGGGCGCCCGACATGGCAAAGGCCAGGATACCGATCAAGTCAAGCCAGTGCAGTCCAGTTTCAAGCGTGTGGGGCGTGAGGAGAATCTCGGGCACGGCACCAGTTTAGGGGGAGTTGGGGCAACTGATGGAATAACCGTTTCCCCCGTCCAGAAAGCCGTTCTACCAAGTCTCATCGCTTCCCCTGAGGCGGTCCCCAACGGTTTTCAACCGCCCACCAGCGACGCCAGTTTCAGCTCACGATACTCTGGGCAGCACCAGCACCGGCACCGGCGAGGCCCGGATAATCTTGGTGGCGTTCGACCCCAGGAACACGCGGGCCAGCACCCCCATGCGGCTCGACCCCAGCGTCAGGAGTTCGCCCGGCTGCCAGTCCACGGCGTTGACCGTGTCTTCCCAGGATTCGCCGTCGGCCATCGCCACTTCTATGGGCGGCTGATGCCCGGCCAGCTGCTCGCGGAAACGTTCCTGCGCGGCGCTGGTCTGTTCGCGCCAGGCGTCCACGACCATGTTTTCGGCCTTGAATCCGGCCAGCGAGGGGTACATCTGGCGGTCACGCACCGCAAAGGCCACCAGCCGCAGCGGGACGCCCAGCAGGTTGGCTAGCCGCAGGGCCTCCAGCGAGGTGCCACTGGACATCTCGGTGCCCGCGAAGGCGCAGCTCAGGCGGCTCAGGGTCTGCCCCGGCGCGGCCCGGAAACCGCGTGGAGCCACCGCGACTGGCAGGCTCGACAGGTGCAGAATCTCGCTGGACAGGCTGCCCAGGCTCAGGCGGCCTATGGACCCCGCCGCCGACGAACCCAGGACAATCAGCGCTGCGCCCTCCTGCGCGGCGGCCTCGGTCAGGCCCACCATGGGCGAGCGGGCCGGGTAGCCCAGGTACTCCACGTCCGGCAGGTCGGCCAGGGCAGCGCGGGCCTTGTCCAGCGTGTCGCGGGTGTGTTCGCTGAGGTAGTCGGCGTATTCCTGGTCGACTGCGCTCAGGGCCGGGTGCGCCCAGACCTGCGGCGTGACCGTGCAGACCACCAGTCTGGTGCCGCGCCCGGCGCTCAGCAGCCGCCCCAGCGCCAGCGCCTCCAGCCCCGACTGGTCGGGTGTAAAGCCCACCAGAAAGGTGGTCATGGCCGCCCACCGGGGGCGCGGGCCAGTCGGGAATTCCGAATGCCGTAGGCGAAGTACAGCACCAGCACCAGCGCCATCCAGATGAAGAACACCCGGAAAGTCTCGACGGGCAGGTCCTTGACGATAAACATGCACACCAGCACGCTCAGCATCGGGATGACCCAGGGGCCGAAAGGCAGTTTGAAGCTGCGTTCCAGATTGGGGGCCTTGTAACGCATGACTGTGACCCCAATCGAGACCAGCGAAAAGGCCACCAGCGTGCCCATGCTGACCATGTCCCACAGGTACGCCGAGTCCACGAAGCCGCCGATGAGCGCCACCAGACCGCACACGAACAGGGTGTTGGCGACGGGAGCCAGCGTGCGCGGGTTGACCGACTGAAAGGTCTTGGGAATCAGCCCGTCGCGGCCAATGGCGAACAGGATGCGCGTCTGGCCGTAGATGGTCACCAGCGTCACGCTGAACACCGAGATGACCGCCCCCGCCGAGAGCACGATGGCGGGCCATTTGGCGTGCAGCACGTTTTGCAAAATCACGGCCAGCCCTGCCTCCTGGCCCTTGAACGCGGCGGCGGGTTGTGCGCCCATCGCGGCCACCGCCACAGTGATATACGCCGCGACCACAATCAGCAGCGCCATGATGATGCCTAGCGGCACGTTCTTTTTGGGGTTGACGACCTCGGCCCCGGCCGTCGCCACCGTATCCAGCCCGATAAACGAAAAGAAGATGGTTCCGGCGGCGGCCACGATGCCCATTTTGTTGCCGTGGGCGTCCACGCTGCTCAGGCCGTAGGGATTGAAGGGCACGAAGTTGGAATGCTTGAAGGCCATAAACGCCACTACCGAAAAGAACACCAGAATGGCAATTTTAATCATGACCATCACCGCGTTGACGGTGGCCGACTCGCGTGCGCCGCGCAGCAGCAGCAGGCAGCACAGCCCCACCAGAATGATGGGCGGCAGGTTGAGGTGCCCGGCGTGGATTTCCAGGCCCGTGTCGCCGCGCACCAGCATGGGCGTTCGCAGTGCCTCGGGGATGCTCCAGCCGAACGCATTCTGAAAGAAGTTGTTGAGGTATTCCGACCAGCCGATAGACGTCGCGCTGGCGGCCAGGGCATATTCCAGCAGCAGGCACGCCCCCACGATGTACGCCGCGAACTCGCCGATGGTGACGTAGGTGTACGAATACGCCGACCCCGACGCCGGAATACTGGACGCCAGCTCGGCGTAACACAGCGCCGTGAGCGCCGCCGCCACTCCCGCCAGCACGAACGACCAGATGACGGCGGGGCCAGCCTTGGGCACGGCCTCGGCCATCGCAAAGAAAATCCCGGTGCCGATGGTCGCGCCGACCCCCAGCATCACCAGCTGAAACAGCCCCAGCGAACGCTTCAGCTCTGCGCCGCCGTGTCCGTCACCGAGTTCGGCGTCTACCGCCTTGGTACGCATCAGACTCTGCCAAATATTTCCCTGGGTCATCTCTGTTTCTCCTTGTGGGGGCGTATGAGCGGGCCGCGCCTGCCACGGTGGTGGAGGCTTCACAGAACTTCAGCGGGTACGCCGGGGCGCACAGTGGACTGATGGCGCAGTCTAGAGCGCCGCCGGGGGCCATTGTCATGGCGTTCTAACCGGCGGCGACAGGCGACGGATGCTTTGCCAGCCGCGTTATGCCAGTTGCTCCATGACTACTACTGCCGAGGCGTGTTCCTTGGTGTGCGTCAGTGTCAGGTGCGCCACCCAGCCGCGTTCTTTCATTTCGGCGGCGATTTCGGGCGCAAAACCCAGGTGCGGGCGGGCAAACGGGAAGGCTTCGCCGGGCGTGGCCTCGCGCTCAACCCACACGTCGCGCCACCCGTGCGGGCGGGGCCAGACCTTCTGAAAGGCTTCCTTGGCGGCAAAACGGGCCGCCAGACTGGGCGCGGGGTCGCTGAGGCGGGCGCAATAGCTCAGCTCAGCGGGCGCAAACAGCTTCTCGGCCCGCTGGCCTTCGCGCTCCAGCATGCGCCTTATGCGGTCTATTTCAATCAGGTCGTGGCCGATGGCGACTATCACGCCGGGCAGTCTAGAGCGGCAGGAATCCCAGCTGGCGGTACAGCCCCTCGGCGGGCGCGTTGCCGTCGGTGACGACCAGATCAAGGTGAGTTGCCCCAGCTTGTGCCAGAGCCGCGACGCTGTACAGCAAGGCCAGTCGCGCCAGCCCCCGCCGCTTGTAGTCGGGCCGCGTCATGCTGAAAGCCAGCAGGGGGCGGGATTCGTGCAGGGTTATCAGGACCGCTGCTACCGCTTTTTCTCCGTCCCAGACGACCTGGGAAAACTGGGCCTGAAACTCGCCGTACTCCCCAGCCAGTAGGTGGGCCACTTCCTCGGCGGCGTCCTGCACGGTACTGCCTGCTTCAAAGTCGGTGGTGCCCTGGTAGGCGGCAAACATCAGTTCGGCCAGCGCGGGGGCGTCAGCAATTTGTACGGTTTCCAGGGTCAGTGGGGCAGGCAAAGTGGGGGCTGGGCTGGCGTGCTGCGGCGTCAGCGTCAGCCGCATACGGGTGCGGTGGGTCATGGAGTTGTCCTTTTGGGGCTAAAAAGAATGACGACGGTGGGCCTTCAGTTCGTTTACAACTTGCCTTTCCAGAACCAATCACCAGCCCGCTTTGCTGGCGCGGGCGACCTGAGAATGGCTCAGCGTAGCACCCGCCCGTCCTCCGGCTCAGGCTCTATCCTGCCCGCATGACCCAGCCGCCGCAGCCGCTTTTTCCTGACCTGCGCCTCTCGTCGGTGGCGGCGCTGCTGCGTGAACACGAAAGCGAGTGGCGGGCACTGGGCGTGACGCGGGTGCGGGTGTTCGGTTCGGTGGCGCGGGGCGAGGCGGGCGAGGCGTCCGACATCGACCTGCTGGTGGATTTCGCCCCTGACCAGTCGCCGGGCCTGCTCGACCTGATGCGCGTCAAGGCGCTGCTGGAAGGCATCCTGAGCCGCCGGATAGACGTGCTGACCGAGGGCGCACTCAAGCCCCCCCTGCGCGGCGAAATCCTGGCCGACGCGGTGGACGTGCTGAATGTGCCACAGCCCGCGCCGCAGACCCACCGCGAAAAACGCTGGCGCTGGCGGGTCTTCGACCTGCTGGACGCCATTGACCGAATCGACGACTACACGGCGGGCCTGACCCTGACCACCTTCCTGCGCGACGAACGCACCCGCGACGCCGTGCTGCGGAATCTGGCGCGGCTGGGCGAGACCACCAAATTCATTCCCCAGAGCGTGCAGGACAGGAATCCACAGGTGCCCTGGGCGTATTTGCGCGACATTCGCAATCTGGTGTCTCACGATTATTTTGGGATCGACCCCGAACTGATCTGGAACACGGTGCGTCACGAGTTGCCGGGATTACGGCTGAGCTTGCAGGCGCTGGCCGACGGAGCCGAATCAGTTCCAGGCCAGCCCTGAACGCATCTGCCAGTAGCTTTCCGGCGTTTGTTGCAGCGCTCCGAGTGCAGCCAGCTCGACGCGAATGTCCAGCGCTCCCAGATTCTCGCCAAGCTGTTCGCGGGTGGTCGCCCCGCTGAGTACCACGTCGGCCCAGGGCTGCGCGAGGGCGGCGGCCAGGGCCACGGCGTCCGGCGAAACGCCCAGCGCGGCAGCCTGCGCGGCCAGCACGGGCGGCACGTCGCCCTGTCCGCTCAGGCCCCGCGTGGTCAGGCGACCATTGGCGACGGCTTCCTTGACCACCACCGTCCAGCCCGCCGCGTGAGCCTCGGCCAGCGCCTCACCTGCCGAGGGTTCCAGCAGGTTCCAGGTGGCCTGTACCACGCTCAGTGGATTGGCGCCGTCCACGCGCACCTCCAGCGCCTTGCGGATGGTGTCGGCCTGACGCGGCCCGCTGGTGCTCAGGCCCACGCGCACGCCCGTGGCGGCCAACTCTGCGAGCCTACCCAGCACCGCCGAGTCGTCCAGCACGCCGGTTTCGAGCGTGGCCGAGTGGATCAGATAAAAATCCGGCGCACGCCCCAGCGCCGCCAGCGTTTCGGGCCATTGCCGCTCCAGGGTGGCACGGTCGTGGCTTTTGACCTCGTGAGTGGCAGCGTCGGTGCGCCAGTCGGCCACGTAGGTGTAGCCCCACTTGCTTCCCACCGTCGCCGTTAATGGGGCCGTATGCACACGCTCCCGCAGCCAGTCGCCCAGAAATGCTTCGGCCAGACCGTAACTGCGGGCCGCGTCGAAATAACGGATTCCGGCGTCCCAGGCGGCGTCCAGCACGGCCCAGGCGTTTGATTGCATGGTCTGGATGTCCTTTTGCGCACCGAGATCACTGCCGTGGCCCAGATTGATATAACCGGGGCGGCCCAGCGCGGCGAGGCCCAGGCCCAGACGGGGCGTACCAGCGGGCAAAAAAGTTCGGGAGGTCATGACCGCGCCGCCGGGCTGGCCGCCCGCACCACCTGGCCGACACACCCGGCGCACGAACGGGGAGACGCATTTTTCCGGGGGCTGCTGGGGGTTCGCCGCATGGTTCCAGCATACGGGCTGCTTCCGGACCTGCCGGGAGTGCCCCCGACTGCTTAGAATGCGGGGCGTGACCCACCTTCCTGATTCACGCCCGTCGGCCACGGCCTCGCGGGTGGCGCTCAGCGCCAGTGTGCTGGCGGCCCTCGCGCTGCTGCTGACGCCGCTGGCGGCGCTGGGCCGGTCTTTCGACAGTTCGGGTGCGCTGCTGCACATCAGCGGGCAACTGCTGAACACTGGCGGCGACCTGGCTGCCCCGCTGACCCAGCCTGCCCTGCTGTTGCCACTCGCCTGGGCCACGCTCGCCCTGTTCGTCGCCACCATTTTCGGGGCCGTGCGGCGCGAACGCTGGTTCTGGATCACTGCCCTGCTCGCCTTTCTCACGGCGCTGGCAGCGGTGATCGTCCTCGACCGTACCCTGGCCGACGCTGCCGCCAACGTGAGCCACCTCAGCCTGCGGGCCGGGGCCAAACGCGCCCTGCGTAACTTTTATGGGGGCGGCGGGATGAATATGGGGCTGTTCGTTCCCCTAGTCGCCGGACTGGTCGCGGCGGGGGCGGGCCTCAGTGCGCGGCAGGCGTGGTGGGACCGCTTCAACCGCCTGCGTGGGCTGCTGGTGCCCGCCGCCGCGATTGCCCTGGCGATTCTGGTCGGGGCGCTGATCGTGCTGGTCGTGCAGCCGCCCATCAACAGTTCAGGCCACGCGCTGGGGCTGTGGGGCGGCTGGCTCGCGCACACCGATCTGGTCTATTTCGTGTACTCGACGCTGTTTGCGCCGATCACGCGCCTCAATCCGCTGCTCGACAGCCTCAAGCTAGCCACGCCGCTCATTTTTACTGGGCTGTCGGTGGCGTTCGCGTTCCGGGCGGGGCTGTTCAACATTGGTGCGCCGGGACAGCTCACCATGGGCGCGGTGGCCGCCATGCTGGTGGGCGTCTACGGCCCCGAGAGCCTC
>JAGLBK010000011.1:0-12832 GCA_018260275.1 Deinococcus sp. | reverse complement strand
GATCGCGGCGGGCGCGGGCGGGGCACTCTGGGGCGCCATTCCGGGCTGGCTCAAGGCGCGGTTCGGGTCCAGCGAGGTCATCAATACCATCATGCTCAATTACATCGCCTCGGGGATTTTCGTTTTCCTGATCGGCAGCAATACCTTTCCGCTGTTCGGAAAGCAGCGCAACCTGCCCTTCAAGGCCCCCGGCGACGAGGCCCAGAGCTACGAACTGCACCCCGGCGCCCGCCTGCCGACCCTGCTGCAACTGCTCAACGTGGGCACCCCCGACCAGATGAAACTGAGCCTGGGCTGGGTGTTCGCGCTGGTCGCCTACGCGCTGGGCCGCGTCTTTTTGCGCCGCAACAACAGCTCGCTGATCTCAGCGGTGCTGGCGCTGGTCGTGGGGGCGCTCACGTGGCGCGTCGGCGTGCCGGTGCAGATCGAGGGCAGTCAGCTCAATCTGGCCTTCCTGCTGGCCCTGCTGTGCGCGGCGCTGTTCGGCACGCTGATGTGGCGCACGGCCACCGGCTACGCGCTGCGGGCGGTGGGCCTGTCGCCCAAAGCGGCGGAATACGGCGGCATCAGCGTCGCCAAAAACACCGTGCTGGCGATGACCCTGGCAGGCATGTTCGCCGGGCTGGCGGGCACGCACTACGTGCAGGGCGGGGCGCTCGACTCGTACCGGCTCAAGGGCAACATGCCGGTCAACGTGGGCTTCGACGGCATCGCCGTGGCCCTGATGGGCCAGAGCACGCCGCTGGGGGTCGTCGCTTCGAGCGCCCTGTTCGGTACCATCGACACGGGCGGGGTCGATGTCAGCATCAAGATGACCGGCCTCAACCGCGACATCGTGACCGTGCTCAAGGCGCTGGTGGTGCTGTTCATCGCCGCGGGCGGGTTCCTCAGCCGCCGCGTGACCGATCCACCTGCCCCGGTTCTACTGAAGGCTGCGGGCGCAACCGGGAAGGCTGAGAATGCCCCGGTCGTTCCCGCCGCTCAGGAAGGCGCGGTCAACGCCTCCGGCCTGCCCAACGTGGCCCGCAGCTCCGAAGAAAAGACCCGTGAGGGAGGCAAGTAAATGGACAGCGTACTCTCTCAGATCATCAGCGTCACTTTTCTGGTCACTTTTATCCGCAGTGTGACACCCCTGCTGCTGACCGGGCTGGGCGGCCTGTTTTCCGAACGCAGCGGCGTGGTCAACATTGCCCTCGACGGCCTGATCATTTTCGGGGCGCTGGCGGGTGCGGTGGTCACGCAGGTCACCGAGCCGAGGCTGGGCGCCCTGGCCCCCTGGCTCGGCTGGGTGACCGGGGCGCTGGTCGCGGGCTTCATCGCGTGGATTCATGCTGTGCTCAGCATCAAGTACCGCGCCGATCAGGTCATTTCCGGCACGGCGATCAACCTGCTCGCCAGCGGCGTGCCCTCGGTGATTCTGGCCGCGCTGTACGGCACCAGCACCGAGTCACCCAAAGTCAACAACCCGCTGCCGCTGTGGGGCGTGGGCGACCTGAAATTCTCGCCGCCGGTGTACTTCGCCGCGCTGATGGTGCCCGTCGCGTGGTACGTGCTCTACCGCACGCCGTATGGTCTGCGCCTGCGGGCCACCGGCGAGCAGCCGGGCGCCGCCGCCAGCATGGGCGTCAACGTGCAGCGGATGCGCTACAGCGCCGTGATTCTCTCGGGCCTGCTGGGCGGCACGGCGGGCGTGTTCATGAGCATCGGCAACCTCAGCGCGTACACCCGCAACATGAGCGCCGGGATGGGCTTTATCGCGCTGGCCGCGCTGATCTTCGGGCAGTGGAAACCGCTGGGCGTGCTGGGAGCCACGCTGCTGTTCGGCTTTTTGCAGGCACTGAGCCTCACGCTCGACGGGCGCGACATCCTGCCGTCCAGCCTGGTGACGGTGCTGCCCTACCTCATCACCATTCTGGTGCTGGTGTTCACGGGCCGCAGCGCCGCGCCCAAGGCGCTGGGCAAACCGTACGGCGACCACTGAGAGCCGGAGATCAATCCCTGTACACAGACCGGAAGGCACCCTTGCGCTCCGGTCTGTGGATTTTTCCGCACCGACATTGTTCTATCCGGTACATTGTGTGCCATGTTCCTGCCGTTTCCCGAGTGCCTGCTGGTCGGTCCGTTTTACCGCCGCCCCCTGGGTAGACACCCCCGAGCCTTCGCCCACGGCGCGGGAGGGGCGCAGTGACCTTCGGCAAAGTCCTGAAAGACGCCCGCACCGCGCAGGGCCTGACCCTGGCGCAGCTCGCGGCGGCCACCCGTATTCGCAGCGACTACCTCGCGGCACTCGAAGATGAGGACTTCGGGGCACTGCCCGAGCGCACCTTTTCCCGTTCCTTTTTGCAGCAGTACGCGCGTGAGCTGAAGCTGGACCCGGCCCCGCTCCTGGCCCGCTTCGACGAGCGGCTGCCGTACACCACCATGATCAACTACGGCCACCTCGACGTGACCGAGCGCCGCGCGGCCCCGGTGCGCCCGGCGCAACCCGGCAACATGCTTTTGCCGCTGCTGCTCGGCGGGCTTTTGCTGCTCATCGGGGGTGGCTACCTCGCCACGCGCAACCACGCGATGCCCGAAACCAAGACCACCACTGCCGCGCCACCGCCCGTGCCCACCAACGTCAATCTGAGCGTCAACAGCACGCCCAGCGGAGCCAAGGTCTACCTCGACAACCGCGATCTGGGGTACACGCCGGTGCAGTCGTTTCCGGTGGGCAGCCGCAAGGGGGCGGTGCTGCGGGTCGAGTACGGGGGCCGCATGCCCTTCAAGCAGAATGTGGACCTGCGAACCCCCCGCAACCTGCGCGTGCGCCTGCTGCCCATCGGCGAAGGCCCCAGCATCATGACCGACGTGGCGACCGGGCAGGCCCAGGAATCGTTGCCGGTCACGCTGCCCAAGGCCCCCATCAAGGGTGTGCACCTGACCTTCAGCGCAGATTCATGGATGCGGGCCACCGCACGCAGCGGCGCGGTGCTGTATGAGGGCGTGGTGCCTTCCGGCTCGTCCAAGACCTTCGACGCGGGCGTGACCATTCGCGCGGGCAATGCCGGGGCCGTGCATGTCAGTGTGGACGGCAGCCCCGAGCGCAGCATGGGACCAGCCGGGCAGGTGGCGACCCAGACTTTCTAGAGCATTTGACAAAAAGAAGTTACCTTGTGGCCCCCTCATCCCTTGCTTCGCAAGGCCCTCTCCCGCAAGGGGCGAGGGTTAGCAACGCATAGTGTTCTTATGTCCAATGCTCTAGAGCCAATCAGCTTTGTCTCCGGGTCAGCCGGGCTAAGCGAGAGCCTTCCACACGGAGCATTCCGCTACGGAGCAACACAACTTCACCGCGCTATGCTGCGTGGGTGACCGATGCACCGCATGTAGACCGCCGGGCACGGTGGCGGCGTCAGCTGGGTGACCTGATCTTCGGTCTGGAAACGCCGCTGGCCCGCAACTACGACAAGGCCCTCATCGGGCTGATCGTGGTGTCGGTGCTGGCCGTCGTCGTCGAAAGTGTGTCGCGGCTGCCCTTGCCACTGCGACTGCTGCTCCGTGACCTCGAATGGGTGTTTACCGTGCTGTTCACGCTCGATTACCTGGGACGGCTGGTGGGTGCGCGGCGTCCCCTGCGCTACGCCCTGAGCTTTTACGGCATCGTCGATCTGCTGACCATTTTGCCTTCCTTCGTCAGTCTGCTGCTGCCGGGCAGTCAGTACCTGCTGGTGGTGCGGGCGCTGCGGCTGCTGCGCGTGTTCCGGGTGTTCAAACTGGCCCGCTACTCCGATCAGGCCAGTCTGATCGGCGAGGCGCTACAGGCCAGCCGCGAAAAGATCACGGTCTTTTTTATCGCGGTGCTGACCCTGGTGACCGTCTTCGGCACGATGCTTTACATGATCGAGGGGCCGCAGAACGGCTTTACCTCCATTCCCACCTCGATCTACTGGGCGGTAGTGACAGTGACCACGGTGGGGTACGGCGACATCTCCCCCAAAACGCCACTGGGCAAATTTATCGCCACGCTCGCCATGCTCATGGGCTACGCCATCATCGCCGTGCCCACCGGCATCGTGAGCGCCGGGTTACAGGAGGCGCAGGAAGCCCGCCGCCAGGGGCGCAGCTGCCCCCAGTGCGGCCTGACCAAGCACGACCCCGACGCCCACTACTGCAAACGCTGCGGCGAGAATCTGCCGGGGTAACTGGGCACGGCGCCCCAAAAAGGTTACTGGCTCAGCACGTAGCTGCTGCCGTTGTCGGTATCCCAGACGTGCAGCGCCCTGTTGTAGGCCACGATGAATTTGTGCGTTCCAGGAATGGCCGCGACGATGCTGGCATTGCTGTCGCGCCCACTGTTTTTCAGGCTGCCGGATTTGGCCTCGGTGCCGGTCCGGTCGCCCGTGCTGAGCTTGACCAGCGTAGGCTCGAAGTATTCGTCGCTGGTGTCCTTGCCCATGGTCGCCGCGAGGCCGTCGCTGGTGACCGCCATGCGCCCGAGCCGCCCGACCTCGGCGTCGCCGCTGCCCTTGCTGCGGGCGGGCGTGGAACGGTTGAGCAGACTGACGGTGCGGCGTTTGCCGTCGTTGACGTTGATGGCAAACATGGTGTTGCCGCTGGGATTGGGGCCGGTCACGCCCACGAACTCGTTGCCGACCAGCGCCGAGGAGAACACCAGCGGAGACAGGGTATTGACGGTCGGGCCGCTGCCCACGTTCCCGGTACCGTCGGGCCAGTACTGCGAGACCCACTCGCATTTGCCGCTGCTCACGGGCACTTTCATCAGGCCGATGCCGGTGCCCGAGGGCTGGTTGGCAAAGAACAGATACACATTTTTGCCGTCGGTCTCGAAGGTTTCCTCGGGCTTGAGGGCCACGCGGTCGTCGCCCGCCGACTTGCACATGTTGCTGCCGCCGATCCCAGCCTTCTGCTGCTCGATGGTGCGGATGCTGGTCGGGCCGTCTTTGGCCGAGTCGTTGAAGACCTTGGAGGCCCAGACCAGGCTACGGTCCCCGGTCTTCTTGTCGATTCTGAAGATCTCAGTGCGCTGTTGCAGCCCCTTGTCGACCAGCGCCAGCACGCTGCCGGAATCCGGTCCGGGGCGCACGACTTCCACGCGGCCCAGGTCGTAGGCGCTGGCTTTCTGGCCCTGGTAGTCCACGTAGTCCTGGCCCTTGCCGTGAAATTCTTCGCCGTCGTACCCGCTGAGAATGGTGCGGTTGCCGGTCGCCAGATCGACCTTCATGATTACGCCCTGGTTGTCCTGCTGGCCGCCAAATTCCACCGGCACATAGACCGCGTTGTCGTTCGCGTCTACAAATCCGGAGCGAATGGCGACGAAGCCGCCCAGATTGAAGGGCAGACCGCTGCCCACCTTGCCGTCGTTGGAACTGCTGTACTGGCAACGGGCGTTGCTGCCCCCGGCACAGTTGACGTTGGGGAGCTTGACGGCGGCCTGTGCCGTGCCCAGCAGGGTCGACAGGGCCAGCAGGGTGACGGGTGCGAATTTTTTCATGGTGATCTCCTTGAAAGCCGTGCACTATGCGGGAAAGTGCCAGGAAAGAGAGGCCTGAACAGTGTTCTACAGGCTATAAATGAGGCTACAGGTGAGGTCTACCGAACCAGCAATCGTGTGTGAGGCCAATAAAATGCCTCTGAGTCATGACGGGTCGGTGGGCCGATTATACGGAGACCCTTAATGGAACAGTTTGGGCGCAGTTCAGAGATTTGACAGACCTGATTGCGTAAGCTAACGCCCGATGCTTCCGGCCTTCCTCTCTGCTGTACCACGCCGTATCCAGCAGCGGCAGGAGGCGGTCTGGCGGGCCAAACGGCGAATTTATGTCACGGGGCTGCTGGTCGTGCTGCTCTCCACCTGTTTTCTGATGGTGGTTTTGCTGCTGGGCAAGGGCAATTTTCCCTCCTCCTGGGCCTACGTAGCGACGAACCTGTTTATCCTGCTGGCCTGCGGCGGGGCGCTCCTAGCCCTGCGTAAGCTGACGAACGTCTGGTATGTCGAACGTTTTCTGACGCTGGGCACCGCGCTTTACCTCTATGCGTGGGACCTGCTGGCGCTGCTGACGCACTACCACCCCAGCGCCGAATTTCTGATGACCTCGGCGGTCGAGTTTCTGCTGGCAGCGGCCCTGCTGTGTCTGGTGGTGCCCCGCTCCCGGCTCATGGCCAGTCTGATGGCCCTGTTCGCCATTCATGAGGTGCTTAACTGGGCTAACCTGCTGCAATTTCCCTGGAGCCGCCTGCACAATGCCCAGCTGATGACCGACCTGCTGACTTTCGTCATTATGCTGTGCCTCAGTCTGCTGGGCACTTATCAGCACCTGATCGATCTTTCACAGCAGGAAACCGAACTAATGGAACTGGTCGCCAACACCGATCCGCTCACAGGGCTGTCGAACCGGTCTCATATGCACGCGCTGCTCCAGGCAAGGCCCGGCCGTCCGGTGTTACTGCTCGATATCGACGACTTCAAGCAGATCAACGATACCCGTGGGCACGACGCCGGAGATCAGGTGCTGCTCAGCGTGGCGCAGCGAATCCAGGACGTCGTCGGAGAGGCCGGACAGGTCGGGCGCTGGGGCGGAGAAGAATTTGTGGTGATGCTGTTCGGGCCGGAGGTGTCTGCCGCCGCACTGGTCGCCGAACAGATTCGGGCGGGGATCGAGCAGTTGCCCGGTCCCATCAGTCCCGCGGTGCCCGTGACGGTCAGCATCGGGGTGGCGCCGCCGCTGGACACCCTGACCCGGACGCTCAAGGCCGCCGACGAGGCCATGTACGACGCCAAACATGCCGGAAAAAACCGGGTCGTGTGTGCCGCCGGGCTACAGCCTGAGCAGGCCCTGGCCAATGCAGAGGGCTTGCACAGCTCTGTCCCGACCCCCACGGGTGAACGCTAAAGCGTTTGGCAGATGTCTGCTGGCCGGGCAGTGTGAGACGATCAGCGCAGGATGACCACACCACTCGCCGTTCCCGAACCTCTGCCCCCCCAGATCAGGCTGCCCGAACTGGCCCTGGTCGCGCTGATCGGAGCGTCGTCGGCGGGAAAAAGCACCTTCGCGGCGCGGCACTTTCTGCCCAGCGAGGTGCTCGGCAGCGACGCTTTCCGGGCGCTGGTCAGCGACGACGAGAACAGTCTGGAAGCCACCAGAGACGCCTTCGAGACCCTGTTCTACGTGGCGGCCAAACGCCTGAGCCGGGGCCGCCTGACCGTCGTGGACGCCACTTCGGTCAGGCCCGACGACCGCCGCCGACTGGTCGATCTGGCGCGGGCCCATGACGTGTTGCCCGTCGCCATCGTGCTCGATCTGCCCCGCGCCGTGCTGGAAGCCCGCCACGCCGCCCGCACCGACCGCGACTTTGACCCGGCGGTGATCGGTCGGCAGGTGGCCGAACTGCGCCGCACCAGCCGGGGCCTGGGCAAGGAAGGCTTTCGTCACGTCTGGACCCTCCGAACCCCCGACGAAGTAGACGCCGCCCAGGTAAGCCGCGTGCCGCTGCATACCAACAAAAAGCACATGCACGGCCCCTTCGACTTTATCGGAGACGTGCACGGCTGCCTGCCCGAACTACGCGAACTGCTGGAAAAACTGGGTTACAGACTGAACGGCGCGGAGGTGACGCCTCCGCCTGGCCGGAGCGCCGTATTCGTGGGCGATCTGGTGGACCGTGGCCCCGACAGCGCGGGTGTGCTGCGGCTGGTCATGGCAATGGTCAACGCTGGCGCGGCGCTGTGTGTGCCCGGCAACCACGACGAAAAACTGGGCAAGGCGCTGGAAGGCAGGGGAGTCAAGGCGCTGCATGGCCTGGACGTGACACTAAGCCAGCTGGACGCGGCGGGTGAGGAATTCAAGACCGAGGTGCGCGAATTCATCGTCAGTCTGGTCAGCCACCTCGTGCTGGATGACGGCAAGGTGGTGGTGGCCCACGCCGGACTCCCCGAACGCTACCAGGGCCGCAGCAGCGGGAGGGTGCGTAGCTTTGCCCTGTACGGCGACGTGGACGGCAGCCAAGACGACCTGGGACGGCCGGTGCGCCGTGACTGGGCCGCCGATTACCGGGGCGCGGCGCGGGTGGTGTACGGGCATACCCCGGTGGCCCGCCCGCGCTGGGTCAACAGAACTATCGACATCGACACGGGCTGCGCGTTCGGCGGCCAGCTCACGGCGTTGCGCTACCCCGAAATGGCGCTGGAAAGTGTACCCGCCCACGCCCAGTACGCAGTGCCTGCCCGCCCCCTGCTCGGCGAGTCCCCGGTGGGCGAAACGGCCTTCGACCTCGCCGAATTTATCCAAACAGGCCGCATCGAAACGCGCACCTACGGCGGCATCCTCCTGAAGTCGGGTGAACGCGCCGCCGCTGCCGAAACCTTCAGCAAATACGGCGTCGATCCGCGCTGGTGCGTGTATCTGCCGCCCACCATGAGTCCGGTTGAGACCAGTCGGCAGGAGGGCCTGCTGGAGTCCCCTGCCGAAGCGTTCAACTACTACCGGGGCCAGGGCGTTACGCAGGTCGTTTGCGAGGAAAAGCACATGGGCAGCCGCGCCCTGCTGGTGATCGCCAGAAACGAGGCCGCCGCTCGCCAGCGCTTCGGCGTGGAAGGCGCCGCAGGCAGCATCTACACCCGCACAGGCAGGCCCTTTTTCAAGCCCGAGTGGGAAGCCGATATTCTGCGCCGCGCACAGGCTGCCGTGACCGGGGCGGGCCTCTGGGAAGCGCTAAACACCGACTGGCTGGTAATCGACGCCGAAATCATGCCCTGGAGCCTGAAGGCCGGGGAGCTGATCCGGGAACAGTACGCCGCCGTGGGAGCCGCTGGCAACGCGGTCCTGCCCGCTGCCGTCTCACTGCTGGACCAGGCCGCCGCGCGTGGTCTGGAGGTGGGCGAGCTACTCTCACGCACCCGCGAACGCGCCGCCGATCTGCACGCTTATCGGGCCGCCTACCGCGCTTATGTGCGCCGGGTAGACGGGCCGGGGGACGTAAAAATCATGCCGTTTCACCTGCTGGCCTCGGAAGGACAGGTTCACAGCGAAAAGGATCAGCTGTGGCACCTGCAAACGCTGGCCCAGCTGGCGGGCGCAGACACGCGGCTGTTCGGACAGACGGCGCACCGCCTAGTCACGCTGGGCACCCCCGATGAGGCGGAAGCTGGAGCCTGGTGGACTGAGCTGACGGGCGCAGGCGGTGAGGGTATGGTCGTCAAGCCGCTGCTGTTTGCTCAGGCCGAACCGAAAAACCTGCAACCGGCCCTCAAGGTGCGGGGCCGCGAGTACCTGCGGATCATCTACGGCGCGGAATACACCCGCGAAGAAAACCTGTCGCGCCTGCGTGCCCGGGCGCTGGGGGCCAAGCGGGCGCGGGCGGTGCGCGAATTTCACCTGGGTCTGGAAGCGCTGGGCCGCTTTGTCGAGCGTGCCGGAACATTCCGCGTTCACGAATGTGTTCTGGGCGTGCTGGCGCTGGAATCGGAGCCGATAGATGCCCGGCTGTGAGGTTTCGCGGGGCAGTCGGCGCATAAATTTGACTACGGCTGAATACCACGCTATACTTTTTGACATCACCGCCCACTGTGGCGGTTTTTTCGTACCTGTCCATTCAACCCGTGAAGCGGCGCTTAAGAGCCAGGCGATATGACTCCCGTTTCTTCATCGGGCTACCCTCTACCGTAAAAGGATGTCTTTTCTGAGTGACTCTCCGGGGCTGCACAGGTGTGCCGAGATAAAGCGGGAGGGGTGAGATTATGCGCCGACTCCTGAATTTTGCCATGTTGCTGCTCGTGCTGGGTGCGGGATACCTCGCCTTCGTGCAGCCGGAAAACCTGCCATTTTCGCTGCCCAGGGCAACCGGAAGCGCACCGCCCGGTGGAGCCGCCGCGCCGGACGGCAGCGTGATCCGCACCGATCCACTGGGCCGAATTTCGGACGCGGCCCTGGCAGCGGCTGTGGCCCAGCAGCCGATCAGCATTCCGGCTCTGCGGGCCAGGGCGTATCCGGGCAGTGCCCTGAAAGTGGTCCGCACCCTGACGCCGGGCAGCAATTACTCGCGCCAGGTCGTGTCCTACCAGTCCGACGGCCTGAAAATCTACGCCCTGCTGACGGTGCCGCGCACTGCGCCGCCCAAAGGGGGCTGGCCCGCCATCGTGTTCAACCACGGCTACATTCCGCCGGAAAAGTACCGCACCACCGAACGCTACGTGGCCTATCAGGACGCGTTTGCCCGCGCCGGATTCGTGACTCTCAAAAGCGATTACCGGGGTCACGGCGACTCCGAGGGCACGGCGAACGGCGGTTACAACGACCCCGGCTACACCGTGGACGTGCTGAACGCGGCGGCCAGTCTCAAGCAAGACTCGCGTGTGAATCGCAACCGGCTGGGGCTCTGGGGGCACAGCATGGGCGGGCAGCTGAGCCTGCGGGCCATGCTGGTCGACCCGAACCTCAAAGCGGCGTCGCTGTGGGCCGGGGTCGTCGCCAGTTACGACGTGCTGGCGACCGACTGGCACCCGTCCGGCAGTCAGCCTGCGCCCACGCTGGACCCGCTGAACCGGCGGTATCTCCGCGCCCTGAGTCCTAACGCTTACCTCAAAGATCTGCGGGGCCGCCCCCTGCAACTGCATCAGGGCACCGCCGATAAGGAAGTGCCCTACAGCTTTCAGCAGGCGCTGGCCGCCGACCTGCGGGCCGCCGGGCAACCCTTTACCGCCTACCGCTACGAAGGAGACAATCACAACCTCAGCGCCCACCTGGGGCTGGCCCTGCGGCGCAGTGTCGCTTTTTTCAAGGCCAACTTGTAGTTATGCCGTCTGTGACTCTTCGGCCCAGACCACCTTTTCGGCCAGCGGCGTACGCTTGCTGTCGGGGTACTCGCCGTTAGGATAGCCCAAGTAAATGAAACCCAGTACGCGGGGGGCGCCCAGTGCCTCGGCAGTCAGGGGGTGCAGCATCGCGACACTGCTGGCCCACTTGCCGACCAGCCCCAGCGCGGTGGCGCTCAGCAGGATGTTCTGGGCCGCGCACGCTACCGCCGCTTCTTCCTCCCAGTCGGAAAATTTGGGCGGCTGCGGAATGTGCAGTTCCAGGCTGATCCACACCGGGGCCTTGAAGGGGCGTTCGCGCTGGGCCTGCTGCGCCGCTTCACTGCTGTGGTCGGGGGCGCTGCTGGCCGCGTAGGAGGCCGCCAGAATCTCACCCAGCCGTCTGCGCGAGTCTCCGGTAAATACCGTGAAGCGCCAGGGTTCACGGCGACCGTGGGTCGGTGCCCAGGACGCGGCCTCCAGCACGGCTTCCAGCACCTCGCGGGGCACTGAACCGGGGCCGATCTTGCTCACGTCCACGCTGCGGCGCTGGCGGATGGTTTGAAGGACAGTCTGGGCCTGTGGTGAAAACTCGGTCATGGCCTCATGATGCCGCCTCTTTGCTATACTTGCCGTTCGCAGCGGCCCTCCTTTATTGGTGTGGCCGCCCGGAGGAACCAGGCAAATGACTCGCTCAGCGCGAGCCGACGTGTACCGCGAGGACACGTAGACAGAAACGGGAACACGCACGCAACTTGACCTTTCGCCCAGCAGGGGCGAGACGTTGCTTGTTTGGCCCGTTCCGGTGTTGCCTTCCGGTTCGGGTGTGTTCCCATGCAGCCCGGTTGTGGTATAATCTTCGCTCGGTGACTGCCCTCAACGGGTGGGAGCATGGCACGCCCCCCTGGCAGCGTTTCGGGGCGCGGCGGCAGGAACAGGAGTCAGGCATGTTTGCAATCATTCAAACGGGCGGTAAGCAGTACCGCGTTTCCGAAGGCGACGTGATTCGCGTCGAGAGCCTCAAGGGTGAAGCGGGCGACAAGCTCGACCTCAAGCCCATTTTCGTGGGTGGCGACAGCGCTGTATTTGGTGACGCCGTGAGCAACTTCGTGGTCAACGCCGAAGTTGTCGAGCACGGACGCGGCCCCAAAATCTACATCCGCAAGTACAAGAGCGGTGTGCAGTACCGCCGCCGCACCGGTCACCGTCAGGATTTCACGGCGATCAAGATTCTGGGCATCAAAGGTTAAGGTGAATTGAAATGGCTCACAAGAAAGGCGTAGGTTCTTCCAAAAACGGACGCGACAGCCAGCCCAAGTACCTGGGCGTTAAGAAGTTCGGCGGCGAAAAAGTGCTGGCCGGTAACATTCTGGTCCGTCAGCGCGGCACCAAGTTCAAGGCTGGCCCCAACGTGGGCATGGGCCGCGACCACACCCTGTTCGCCCTGACGAACGGCCAGGTCGTGTTCACCAACCGTGGCCGCACCGGGCGCTTCATCAGCGTCGAGGCTGCCCCGCAGACCGAACTCGCTGCCGACTGATCCAGCGGCAAATTGATTCTGCGCCCTGCCTGCGTGGTGGGGCGTTTTTTTGGCCCATAGCCTGTGGCGTGTGGCCTGTAGATTTTTCCACAGGCTATGGGCCACGGGCCTCAAGCCTACGGGCCGCGCTTGCTTGCCCGTGAACGGAGGAGTTATGGCTTTTAGAGACGTACTGAACATCGAAGTAGCGGCGGGCAACGGCGGCGACGGCAGCATGAGCTTCCACCGCGCCAAATACATGGAAAAGGGCGGCCCCGACGGCGGGCACGGCGGCAAGGGCGGCAACATCGTCCTGCGGGCCATCGAGGGAGTCGAGTCGCTCGAACGGCTGCTCGGCAAACGCAAATTCAAGGCCCCCAACGGCGGCTACGGCGAGGGCCGACTGCGCCAGGGTTCCGACGGCGAGGACGTGATCATCGAGGTTCCGGTGGGCACGACGGCCTTTGACGAGGACAGCGGCAAGGTCATCGCCGATCTGATCCGCGTGGGCCAGGAAAAGATCATCG
>JAGLBK010000119.1:361-8177 GCA_018260275.1 Deinococcus sp. | reverse complement strand
AACATCCTGTCAGGCCAGCTCGACGCCGTGGCGACCGTCGGTCTGACCTTCGACCAGGCGCTCGACATGCAAAAGCGCCAGGGCAACAAGTTCACCACCTTCTTCGCCCCCGGTGCCGTATGGGAGCACATCGACGTCAACACCCGTGGTCAGCGTTCCAAGGACCTGGGCCTCGACGACGCCCGTGTGCGTCAGGCGCTGCTGTACTCGATCGACCGTGACGCACTGGTCAAGGCGATGTTCCAGGGCCGTCAGCCCGTGTCGAACACCTTCGTCAACCCGCTCTCGTCGGTGTATGACAAGAACGTCATGGCTTACGGGTTCGACGCGGCCAAGGCCAAGTCGCTGTTCGCCGCTGCTGGCTGGAAGCCCGGCGCCGACGGCATTCTGGAAAAGAACGGTAAGAAGATGATTCTGAACTTCAGCACCACCGCCGGGAACGCCGTGCGCGAGCGCGTGCAGCAGATCCTGCAGGCCCAGTGGAAGGCCGTGGGCGTGCAGGTCAACATTCAGAACTACCCCGCCAGCGTATTCTTCGGCCCCGACATGCTCAGCAAGGGCGAAAGCGGCAAGTGGGACCTGGCGATGTACGCCTGGAGCGCCGACCCCACCGTCGAAGGCGGCGACCTGTTCAAGTCCAGCGCCGTGCCCAACGCCGCCAACGGTTACTCGGGCCAGAACAACTCGGGCTGGAGCAACGCCGAGTACAGCAAACTGCAAAAGCAGTCGGAAACCGAGTTCAACGCCGCGGCCCGCAGCAAGCAGTTCGCGCAGATGCAGGCCATCTGGGCCAAGGAACTGCCCTCGCTGCCGATGTACTTCCGTGCCAACCCCTACACTCGCGTGAATGATCTGGTCAACTACGACATGACCGCCATCACGCAGTACCCCACCTGGGACGCCTACCGCATCGGCTGGGCCAGCAAGGGCGCCGTGTCGGCCCACACCCAGAAATAAGCCCCCTGTGGCCCAAGATGGTGCCTGAAAGGGCCTGCTAGACGGAATGACGGTGCAGGGGAGAAGCGGGTTAAACAGTCGCTTCCTCCTGCCTCTTTTTGCTGTAGGGTGCGCGGTCTGCCCCAATGGGGCCTGCGCTGAAAGGATGCTGAAAGGATAATGCCGATGAGGAAAAGCCGATGCTAAGTTATGCCCTTCGCCGGATTTTGCAGATGATTCCGCTGCTGTTCGTCATCAGTCTGGTGATTTATGGTCTGACGGCCTTGCAACCAGGCGACCCGGTCGACCAGATGATCTTCGGGAACCCCCATATTCGTCCGGAAGACGTGGTGAGGCTGCGTGAAGCGTACGGTGCCGACACCCCCTGGTTCGAAAAATACTGGACCTGGCTGACCCACGCCATGCGCGGCGATTTCGGGTATTCACGGGATTTCAGTATTCCAGCGACCCAGTTTATTTTTCAGCAGCGCCTGCCCAATACGCTGCTGCTGACCGTTCCCGCGCTGATTCTCAGCACACTGATCGCCATTCCGCTGGGCATCTTTTCGGCGGTGCGGCAGTACAGCCTGCCCGATTACATCCTGACTTTCCTGAGCTTTATCGCTTCGAGTGCGCCGGTGTTCTGGATCGGTGTGATGGTGCTGTTCCTGTTTGCCGTGTGGCTGCCGCAGGCGACCAACGGCGCGATCAGTCTGCCGCCGGGCGGCCTGGGCAGCGCGGGCATGGACCCCTCGGCGGGCTTCGCGGCCTTCTGGGGTGACCGCCTGAAATACATGATCCTGCCCGTGATGGTGCTGATGCTGCGCGAGATTTCGAGCACGCTGCGCTATATGCGGGCCAGTTTTCTGGACGTGATCAACCAGGATTTCGTTCGCACGGCGCGTGCCAAGGGACTGCCTAACCGCAGCGTGATCTACAAGCACGCCCTGCGTAACTCGCTCATTCCCATCGTAACCATCCTGGGCCTCTCGATTCCGGGCCTGTTCAGCGGCGCGGTGCTCACCGAAACGGTGTTCTCGTGGCCCGGCATCGGGCGTGCCCTGCTCGACTCGCTGGTGTCGAAGGACTTCAATGTTGTGATGGTCTGCCTGATGACGCTCGCCTTCCTGACGGTGATTTTCCAGCTGATCACCGACCTGCTGTACGGGCTTGTCGACCCGCGCATCCGGTACAACTGAGGTTAATGTGACTGCCACGACCACGGCTCCCGCCGAACAGAAAAGTTACTCGACCTTTCAGCTGGCGATGCGTAAACTGCGCCGCCACCGCGCGGCCATGATCAGCCTCGCCTTCATTCTCCTAATGACCCTGGTCGCCATTTTCGCTGGCGTCATCGCGCCACACGACCCCAACGCACAGGACCTGGCGAACACTTACGGACCGCCCAGCCATAATTTCCCGCTGGGTCAGGACGATCTGGGGCGCGACCTGTTCTCGCGCATCATCTACGGTAGCCGGATCAGTCTGGCGGTGGGCTTCTCGGTGGCGATCATGAGTGCGCTGCTGGGCACCCTGATGGGCCTGCTGGCCGGGTTTTTCGGTGGCCGCACCGATACCGCCATCAGCCGCTTTATCGAATTCATGCTGTGCCTGCCGACGCTGCCGCTTCAGCTGGTGATCTCTGGGCTGTTCGTCAGCAGCGACAAGCCCTTTATCGTCAACCTGCGTAACAACATGGGGCCGTCGGCCAGCGTGTTCATCATCATCTCGGTGTTCGTGATCTTCGGCTGGATGACCAATGCCCGCCTCGTGCGCGGCGAGGTCATGCGAATCCGCAACCTCGAATACGTGGACGCGGCGCGGGCGCTGGGAGCCAGCAACAACCGCATCATGTGGCGGCATCTGGTGCCCAACATCCTGGGCATCATCATCGTGAGCGCCACGTTCGACGTCGGCGGCGCGATTCTGGGCGAGGCGGCCCTCAGCTTCCTGGGCTTCGGCATTCAGCCGCCCGTTTCGACCTGGGGCAACATGCTCTCGAACGCGCAGGAAGTGGTGCTCCAGTACCCCTGGCTGCCTTTTTACCCCGGTCTGGCGATTTTGTTTACCGTGCTGGCCTTCAACTTTCTGGGCGACGGTCTGCGCGACGCCTTCGATCCCCGCGCCCGGCACTGATTCCAGTTTTCATTCGCGCACAGGCAGAGGCTCCGGCCTCTGTTTTTTTTGTGGTCCACCGTAGTCCTACCACGCAGCCGCACTATGCTGCGGGCATGATCGTTCTAGGAATCGACCCCGGCCTGGCGAACCTGGGGCTGGGGCTGGTGGAGGGAGATATCCGCAAGGCCCGGCACCTGCACCACGTCTGCCTGACCACCGAGAGTGCCTGGGTGATGCCCCGGCGCTTGCAGTACCTCCACGAAGAAGTTTCGCGGCTCATCGCGGAATATCAGCCCGACGCCGTGGCAATCGAGGACCAGATTCTGCGCAAGCAGGCGGATGTGGCGTTCAAGGTCGGGCAGGCGTTCGGGGTGGTGCAGCTCGCCTGTGCCCAGGCCGGAATCCCGGTGCACGCCTACGGCCCCATGCAGGTCAAGAAATCGCTGGTCGGTACGGGCCGCGCCGAGAAGGAACAGGTGATCTATATGGTCAAGGCGCAGCTCGGCATCCGTGAACTGTTCAACAACCACGCCGCCGACGCGCTGGCGCTGGCTCTGACCCACCTCGCCCACGCGCCGATGCAGGCCCGGACGGCGGCCAGCGCAACAAGCAGCGCGGCTACCAGCACCGCCGCTGGAACCCTGGTGCGTTCCTGATTCATGCTGGCCTTCTCGCTGCTGGTCTCTGCCGCGATCACGCTGGCGTGGCTGTGGTTTTTTGTGCGCCGGGACATTCACCCCGAACCCGGCTGGCTGCTGGCCCGCACCTTCGCCTGGGGCATGTTCGCGTGGCTGGTGGCGGCGGCTTTTGAAGCTAGTCTGGGGAGGCTGCTGGGCGCTCACCAGCCGCTTTTGCTGCTGCTGGTCGCATTATTGACCGCGCTGATCGAGGAAGTCAGCAAGTTTCTGGCCGCCAGCACCGCCGTCACCGAGGATGACTTCGACGAACCGATGGACGGTCTGGTCTACGCCGTCACCGCGGCCCTGGGTTTTGCGCTGGTCGAGAACCTGACGTATGTGCTGGGCTTCGGCCCCAGGGTGGCGGCGTGGCACGCCCTGCTGACCACGCTGGCTCACGCCCTGTTCAGTGCGCCGCAGGGCTACGCGCTCGGTGGTCAGCGCTGGCAGCTGGGCCACCAGCAAGGGCGTTCCTGGGTGTTGCGGGGGCTGCTGCTCAGCGTCGCGCTTCATTTTGTGTTCAACGGCCTGCTGACGGGTGGGGCGGCGGGTTGGACGGTCGTGCTGGCCGTGGCCCTGACCGTCGCCCTGATGCTGCTGCTGGCCGGGCGCTATTACGCCAGTTTCGAGGCGCACGCCCGACAGCTGAATCAGGTTCCGGCGGCAATTCCAGTGGCGGTTCCGGCAGCCGAGGCCGGGGGCGCGTCGCCGCGCAGGTAGGCGATCACGTCGGCGGCGGTGTAGCCCACCTTCCAGTCGCTGAGGGCATAGATGCCGTCGCCACTGGTGAGCAGCGGCTTTTCGACATCGCCGTTTTTCTGAATCTGGGCCAGCCCCGCGTCCGACATCAGCGCGTTGCACAGGCACTTGCGGCCCACGGTGTCTTCAGGCTTGCCGCCTTTGGTGAGGTACTGGTCTACCGGCTCAGAGGCGCAGCGCCAGCCGACTTTGCCGCTGTTGTCCCAGTAGGCTTCGCGCAGGTAGCCGATGTCGCACACGCGCTGGCGCTCGGCGTAGACCGCCGGGTTCGACAGCGTATCGGGCAGTTGCACCACCTTGAACGGAAAGCCGGTGGGCGAGGCGAGCGGGTCGGTAAACACGCTCAGGCGCTCTTGCTGGGCCTGGACTTGCACCCGTTGACGAAAGTCGGCCCGGAAGCCCGATTCGTGGCAAAAGGCAAATAGCGTGCCCACCTGAATCCCTGCCGCGCCCTCGGCCAGTGCGGCCCGGAGTGACTCGGGCGAGGCCTGCCCCCCGGCCAGCCAGAACGGCACACTCAGCTTACGCATCTCCGAGAGGTCGCAGATGTCGCGCTCGCCGTAGATCGGTTGCCCGAGGTCGTCGTAGGTGACCTGTCCACGCGGCGGCGCGTTGTGGCCCCCGGCGGTCGGCCCCTCGATCACGAAGCCCTGGATGCTGCCGCTGGCCTTCTTGAGCAGCACGTTCGCCAGCACATGCGACGTGATGATCGGGTAGAAACTGGGGCGCGGCACCTCAATTCCTCCCAGACCGTAGTCGGCGGGGTCGAGGGTCACGACCGGGGTTTCGCCCTGGGGGTCGCCCTTGACGTCCAGCCGGAACGAACCCGGTTTTCCGGCGGAAAAGGCGTCGAGGGCACCCGGAATCTCACGCGGAATGCCCGCGCCCATGATGACCGTTCCGGCCCCGGCCAGCACTGCGCCGTACAGCGAGGGCAGATTGAACAGTTGCAGCTTGGTCAGCAGGTTGATGCCCACCGGGTTGCTGTGGCCTTCGCGGGCCAGCCAGACCTCGACGAAGGCGCCCATGATCGACAGCTCCCAGGTTTCGTGGTGCCTACTCAGGCTGGGCAGCGGCACGCGCTTGTAGGGTTTGCCCTGGCGGCCCTGCGGCAGATAGAACTTTTCGATGACGGCCTGGGCGCGTTCCTGATTGGGATAGGCGGCCAGGGCGCGGCGGCTGTGACCGCCCTCGTCGCCGTCCTGTAGCCGCCGCACCAGCACGGTGTCGATGCCGGTGCCCGAAACGATACCCAGTTCGCCGGTGCGTGACACGGCGTTCGCCAGTTTCCAGTCTGAAACCGCGACGCCCATGCCCCCCTGAATGATGCGGGGCAGCGTAGTGACAGAGGAACCAGTCGCGGCAGAAATAGATGTTGATTCAGTCATAACGTCCTCGGGGGGTCTGGGCAAAACGTGGCAATTGAGGGTGAAACCCAGGATACTGCCTCAGTATTGCGGCTCCTTAAGCTGGCACACGCTTATTGGTACTCGGTCAAAGATAAAAAGATGAGCCGTGTCCCGCCGTGCGGCCTTTTGTCTGCGGTGCCCGGCTGCGGGACGCCGTGCTGCGGGATGCATTACCCTGAACACATGACACAACCCAGTACGTTGCAGGCCAGCCTGCCCCAGACGTTCAAGGCCCTTCTGCTGACCAAAGACGGCGACGCGGTGCAGGCTGCTGTGACCGACGTGCCCACCGAGCAACTGCCCGAGGGCGACGTGACGGTGCAGGTCGAGGTCTCCAGCCTGAACTACAAAGACGGGCTGGCGGTGGCGGGCCGCCCCGGCGTGGTCAGGAATTATCCGATGGTGCCCGGCATCGATTTTGCAGGCAAGGTACTGGAGAGTGGCAACCCGGCCTTTAAGCCCGGCGACGACGTGGTGCTGACCGGCTGGGGCGTGGGCGAGCGGCACTGGGGCGGCTACAGCGAACTGGCCCGCGTGAAGGGCGAGTGGCTGGTCGGGCGCCCTGAGCGGTTTTCGGCGCACGATACTATGGCTATCGGCACAGCGGGCCTGACGGCGATGCTCTGCGTGCTGGCCCTGGAAGACGGCGGCCTGAAACCGGGTGACGGCGAGGTGCTGGTTACGGGCGCGGCGGGCGGCGTGGGCAGCGTGGCAGTCAGCCTGCTGGCGGCGCTGGGCTACGACGTGACCGCTTCGACCGGGCGCGTGGAGGAAGAAGGCGATTACCTGCGCGGACTGGGGGCCAAAAGCGTGATTCACCGTGACGAACTGAGCGCCCTGAAAAAGCCGCTGGAAAAGGAGCGCTGGGCGGCGGCGGTAGACGTGGTCGGCGGCGACACGCTGGCGGGCGTGCTGGCGAGCACCCGTTACGGCGGGCAGGTGGCGGCGTGCGGGCTGGCCGGGGGCATGAAGATGGCGACCAGCGTGGCCCCCTTCATTCTGCGCGGGGTGACGCTGCACGGCGTGGACAGCGTGATGTGCCCCGCCGGGCGCAGGCAGCAGGCCTGGGAACGCCTGGGCCGCGACCTGCCCCAAAAGCTACTGGCCGAGGGTGTGGCGACTGCCAAACTCGAAGATCTTCCCCAACTGGCCGAGGACATCCTGGCCGGAAAGGTGCGCGGGCGCGTGGTGGTGCAGGTGGCCGGGGAGTAACGCCGACTACTTTTCCCCGAAACTGGGCACCCGGTCGCCGTAGATGGCGTAGGCGTCGCAGCGTTCGCGTAGCACGCACACGCCGCATTTGGGGCGCGTCCACTGGCAGACCTGCTGGCCGTGCTTCAGCAGGTTCTTGTGCAGCTCGAACAGAAAGGGCGGGTCGGGCGGGAGCAGGGCCAGCAGCGCCCGGTGAGCCGCCTGCTCGCCCATTTTGGGGATGGTGCCCACGCGGGTATTGATGCGGTGGACGTGGGTATCGACCGGAAACACGGGCCGCGCGAAATTAAACAGTAGGACAAGTGAAGCCGTTTTGACGCCCACTCCGGGCAGGTCGGTCAGCCACTTCAGCGCCTCCTTGATGGGCATCTCGCGCAGGAATTCGAGGTCGTACCCGCCGGGCGCGGCCTTGATCCGGCGCAGCGTTTCCTGAATGCGTGGGGCCTTGCTCTCGGGGTAGTTGCTGCGGCGAATGGCGTGGGCGACTGCCTCGGTGGGGGCCTCGATGATCGCGTCCCAGTCGCCCAGTTCGCGCAGGCTGTAGTAAGCCGCTTCCTCGTCGTTGTGTGTGGTGCGCTGCGACAGGATGGTCGAAATCAGCTCGTGCATCGGCTCGCGGCGTGGTTCCAGTGCCAGTTCGCCGTAGGTCTCGCGCAGGCGGTCTTTGATCCAGGCTAGCAGCTCGGCCCGTTCCTCGGTGGGGCG
>JAGLBK010000119.1:0-351 GCA_018260275.1 Deinococcus sp. | reverse complement strand
GGGTGTGGAGACCCTCGAAGACCTGCGGGCCGTCTGCGCCGCACTGCCGCACTCGCGGGAAACTTTTCCGTTTGGCGGGGCCACTCTGGTGTTCAAGGTCGGTAGCAGAATGTACGCCCTGACCGATATTTCCAGCGACGTGCTCAATGTGAGCCTCAAGGTCAGGCCGGAACGGGGCGAGGAGCTGCGGGCCGAGTATCCGGCCATTACGCCGGGATATCACCTCAACAAGCGGCACTGGGTCAGTGTGAAGCTTGGCTGCGGCGTGCCGGATGAACTGGTTCGGCGGTTGATCGAGGAGAGTTATGGGCTGGTGGTGGGGGGGATGACCCGGGCGGGGCGGGCGGACTT
>JAGLBK010000118.1 GCA_018260275.1 Deinococcus sp. | reverse complement strand
ACTCCGATTTAACTTGATTGCCGCACTCTATAACCACACGCTAGGACTTCCAAAATGACTTTCGCAGGAGGTCTATTGGAAAAAAGCCATGCTCAACGAGGCGGAGGCTTCCAGGGACGAGAAGTGGGCCAGAGAGACGCGGCAGGCCACGACCATCTGGCATCTGTGGCTGGTACAGGATAGGGGGCCATCGTTTTCTCTCGTACTGACAGTAGTAGTGGCATTCACAACCATGAATACAATTCCAGACCTGTATTCAGGGGGCACCCAACTCTGGAGTCACGTCACTTTGCTGCTGCTGGCGGCCCTTTTTCTCGCTGGCCTGCTTATCTTTTTGCTGCGCGATAGCAACCTTTCTTTACTTTATAGCTGGGCTATTTTCACCGGCCTGATGTTCCTGTTCGAACCCAAAGGGCTAGCGGGTGACTTGCGGCTGGGGCTGTTTGGGCTGATGCTTCTGGCCTTTGCCCTGGCGTACTTTTTGACCCGCCGCAAAGGCAAACTGCTCTAAACAGGCTATTCAGCGCGGCTCCCCCGCTATCCTGTCTCCCATGACCGACGCGCCCAAGCCTAACGCCAGCGATACTCCAACGGTCGCTCCCAACTTCATCACCGAAATCATCGAGCGCGACCTCCAGAGCGGCAAATACCAGACCATCGTGACCCGCTTTCCGCCTGAACCCAGCGGCTACGCGCACCTGGGGCACGTGTTCGCCAGCTTTCTGGACTTTCAGACGGCCAACCAGTACGGCGGGCGCTACCACCTGCGGATGGACGACACCAACCCCGAACTGGCGACCCAGGAGTATGTGGACGCCATTGCCGACGACCTGAAATGGCTGGGCTGGGACTGGGGCGAGCATTTTTATTACGCCTCCGACAACTTTGATAAGTATTACGAGTACGCCGAGCAACTGGTGCGGCAGGGAGACGCTTACGTGGACAGCGTTTCGCCCGACGAGATGGCCCGACTGCGCGGAGATTCCAAGACGCCCGGCACGTCCAGCGAGTACCGGGGCCGCAGCGTGGAGGAAAATCTGGACTTGCTGCGCCGCATGAAGGCGGGCGAGTTTCCCGACGGGGCGCACGTCCTGCGGGCCAAAATTGACCTGAGCAGCTCCAACATGAAGCTGCGCGACCCGGTGCTGTACCGGATTTTGCACGGCCAGCACTACCGCCAGGGCGACAAGTGGTGCATCTACCCCATGTACGATTTTCAGCACCCGTTGCAGGACGCGCTGGAAGGCGTGACGCACAGCATGTGCAGCCTGGAATTCGTGGACAACCGCGCCATCTACGACTGGCTGATGGAACGCCTGAACTTCAACCCGCGCCCGCACCAGTACGAGTTCGGGCGGCGCGGCCTGGAATACACCATCACCAGCAAGCGTAAGCTGCGGCGGCTGATTGAGGAAGGCAAGGTCACCGGCTGGGACGACCCCCGGATGCCCACCCTGCGGGCGCAGCGGCGGCTGGGCGTAACTCCCGAGGCGGTCAAGGCCTTCGCCGCGCAAATCGGCGTGAACCGCACTAACCGCACGGTTGACCTCGCCGTGTACGAAAATGCCGTGCGCGACGACCTCAACCACCGCGCCCCCCGCGTGATGGCGGTGCTGGAACCCGTCAAGGTCAGTATCAGCGGCCTGGACGGGAAAAAAACCCTGTCGCTGCCTTACTGGCCGCACGACGTGGTACGCGACAGCCCCGACGGCCTGGTATCGCTGCCGACGGGTGAGCGGGTAGCCCCGGAAAAAGCCGTGCGCGACGTGCCGCTTTCCAGCGAAATTTACATCGAGCGCGAGGATTTCAATGCCGAGCCTCCGAAGGGCTACAAGCGCCTGACGCCCGGCGGAAATGTGCGCCTGCGCGGGGCCGGAATCATCCGCGCCGATAGCTTTGACACCGACGACGCGGGCCACGTGACCCACATCCACGCCACGCTGCTGGGCGAGGACGCCAAAGCGGGCGGTGTGATTCACTGGGTCAGTGCCGCCGAGGCTGTGCCCGCCGAGTTCCGACTGTATGACCGCCTGTTCAGCGTGCCGAACCCCGAAGGCGAACAGGCCGACTTTCTGCCCGACGACGAGGAAGCCCAGGGCGAGAACAGCAACGCCCCCGCCGACGCCAGTTATCTGCGCTACCTCAATCCGGGCAGCCTGCGCGTGCTGCGCGGCTTTGTGGAACCCAGCGTGCTGCGCGACCCGCAGGACACCCGCTACCAGTTTGAACGGCAGGGCTACTTCTGGCGCGACCCGGTGGAGAGTAAGGAAGACGCTTTGGTGTTCGGGCGGATTATTACTTTGAAGGATACCTGGGGGAAGAGTGCGGAAGCGTCGGCAGGTGGCCCCCCCTCCCCAACCCTCCGTTCCACGGCCCGCAAGGGGAGAGGAAGCACCGAAGCCACCACTGACCACTCACCACTTCCCATTGACCCCGCCGCCGCGCACCGCGCACCGCGTACCGCCGCCCCCCTCACCCCCACCCAGGAAGCCCACCTTGCCCGCCTGACTGCTCTAGGAGCCGCCGAGGCCGACGCCCGCACCATCGCCCGCGACGAGGCGCTGCTGAATTTCGTGGATAGCGCCGCGCAGGACGTAACTTTCGCGCAGGTGGCTTCGTGGACGGTCAACGACCTCGCCACCGGCCTCCGCGCTGGCACGGTGAAAGTGCAGGCCGCCGACCTCGCGCCGCTGGCCCGCGAACTGGCGGGCGGCAGGCTCACGACCCGTGTGGCCCGCGACGCTCTGGCCCGCGCGGCGGCGTCCGGTGAAGCGCCGCTGGCGATTATTGAGCGCGAGGGCCTCAACGCCGGACTATCCGACGCCGACCTGCAAAAAGCTGTGCAGGAAGTTATGCAGGCCAACCCCGACAAGGTGGATGCCTACCGGGGCGGCAAGGTCGCGCTGATGGGCTTTTTTACCGGACAGGTCATGCAGGCCACCGGGGGTAAGGCCGAGCCGAAGAAGGTAGCGGCGGTTCTGAAATCGGCGCTTGAAGGGTAAGACGTGAACTTTCACGAGCACGTCTCGCACTGGGAATCGTTTTACCTGCTGGTCGGTACGGCGGGCGCGACGCTGGCGGGCCTGACGTTCGTGGCGGTGACCGCCGCCGAACAGGTGGTCCGTATCCGGCAGAACGTCACGACGCTACGCAACCGGATCGACCCCGCGCTGCTCGCCTTCACGCTGGCTCTGCTCCTGGGCTGCGTCCTGCTGATGCCCACGCTGACGCCGCTGGCTCTGGGCCTGACGCTGGCGGGCTGCGGGCTGTACTCGTTTGGCTACAACCTGTTCGTGATGTTGCAGTTCGACTGGAACATGATTCGCAAACACTATGACCGGCTGGACTGGCTGTTTACCATCGTGCTGCCGCTGCTCACGGGGCTGGGCCTGATTCTGGCAGGCTGGCAGTGCTGGTCCGGCGCGGTGGAGGTCGGCCTGACCGTGGCCGGTGTCGCCTCACTGACCCTGCTGCTGATGGCCATTCGCAATGCGCTGGATATGCTGATGGTGACGCTGCATTTCACGGCCAGTACGGATAAGAAGGCCAGTCCTGATGAGATCGGATAATGGGTCTGCGTTGTTGCTCATGAGTTATGCCTCTGTCCCAGTGCCAGCCCCGCCCCCAGCAGCAAAATAGCTGCGCTGACCCCCAGCCCGAGGCGCAGGCCACCGGCGCTGTCGGCCAGCAGACCGGTGAGCAGTGGGCCACTGACCTGTCCCAGTGCGGAAACCACCGTAAAGGCGACGATTCCCCTTGACCAGGCGTGTTCGGGCAGCACCCGCCGTGTGATGATGGTGGTAAAGGTGACCACTGCCAGAAAACTGAGACCGAACAGGGCCCCCGACAGCAGGAGGGCGCCCGGAGACTGCCACAGCAGCGGAAGCGCGGCCCCCACGGCCAGCGTCAGCAGTTGCAGGCCCATGGCACGCGCACCCCTGGCCCGCGCCGCCAGCGGCCCCCACACGAACGGATTGGCGATGACACACGCGCCCAGCAGCGCCCAGAATGGCGTGACCAGGCTGGCCTGCCCGACCGAGCGCAAAAACGCCACGCTGAAGGTCATATAGGCGATGTACCCGACCCCGAAACAGGCATACGCGGCGAGGGACCAGCCCAGTGGCGTCAGTGGGGCGTGGCCCTGTCCGGCGGGTAGCGCGGCGGTCCGGTCCGGCAGCCGGTTCAGGGTGCGCCAGCTGAGGCCCAGGCATACCAGCGACGCCCCGCCCAGCGCCAGCCAAGCGCCGCGCCAGCCGTGCACCAGCAGCGGTGGCAGCGCCAGGGCCGAAAGGACGATGCCAATCCCCGCGCCGCCGTAAAAAATGCCCAGCAATTTTGCACTCTGCGCCGGGTGAGCCCGCGCCGCCAGGGAAGCCAGCGCCCCACCACTGACAAAGATCCAGGCGCCGCCCACCCCCGCCAGCAGGCGCAGCAGTAGCAGCGGCACCCCGGCGCCGGTGGCCGCGCACAGCAGCAGACTGATGGACGTCAGCAGGATACCCAGCCGGAAGGTATGCCGCAGTCCGTAGCGGCTCAGTGCCCCGGCGGAGAGCGCCCCCAGCAGATACCCCAGTGCGTTGGCCGCGTTCATGCCGCCCGAGAGGGTAAAATTCCAGCCCAGGTCCGAGCGCATGACGGGCAGCAGCAGCGCGTAGGCGAACCGGGCAAACCCCAGCGCCACCGCGCCGCCCAGCGACAGCGTCAGCATGTCGAGCATGGCCTGGGCGTCCGCGTCACGCACTCTGGATTGGGGCACGGCTTTATGGTGCCACACGGGCGGGGCTGCTAGTCTGCCCCCATGCGGCTGGTGGTCGGTGTTTCGGGGGGAAGCGGGATTCCCTACGCCCTCGACGTGTTACGGGCCTTGCAGGGGCTGGGGGCCGAGACACATCTGGTCGTGTCCAGCGGCGCAAAACGGGTCATGGCAGCCGAAGGCGGGCCGCAACTCTCCGACCTGAACGCCCTCGCCAGCCACGTCCACGACGACCGCGATCTGGGGGCCAGCATTGCCAGCGGCAGCTTTCGTACGGATGGCATGCTGGTCGTGCCGTGCAGCGCCGGAACTCTGGCGAAGGTGGCGCACGGCTTTGCCGACAATCTGTTGTCGCGGGCGGCACACGTCACCCTCAAGGAGCGGCGGCGGCTGGTGCTGGTGCTGCGCGAGGACCCGATGCCCCGGCCCATGCTGCTCAACATGCTGGCCGCGCACGACGCCGGGGCCACGGTCATGAGCGCCAGCCCCGGCTTTTACCACGCGCCGCAAAGTGTGGACGAGTTGCTGGGCTTTGTGACGGCGCGGGTACTCGACCAGTTCGGGCTGGACGTGCCGGACTTCCGGCGCTGGGGCGGTCATGGGGATGGGGAATAGATGATGGATGATAGAGAAATGCAGGTGCCAGACAGTAAAATCCCCACTCCACAGGCCACAAGCCACAGTCCACAAGCCCCCCGCCCTACCACTGCTGCCCTCATTCCCGCCGCTGGCTCCGGCACACGGCTGGGGCTGGGGCCGAAGGCGTTCGTGGAGGTCGGCGGCCTCAGCCTGCTGGCCCGCAGTGTGGCCGCACTGGAAAAACTGGTGGATGAGGTCGTGGTGGCTCTGCCGGAAGGGATGGAGTTACCGGACGGCATCGCGGCGCGGGCGATTGTGGGCGGCGAGACGCGTCAGGACAGTGTGGAACGACTTCTAAACGCCACCACCGCCGACACGGTGCTGATTCACGACGCGGCGCGGCCCTTCCTGCCTGAAAAGGTAGTGCTGGCCCTGCTGGAAGCGGTAGCCGAGACGGGCGCGGCAACGGTGGCCCTGCCCGTAGCCGATACGCTAGTAAAGGCTAAAAATGCTGATTGGGCCGAATCCGTCCCGCGTGAAGGGCTGTGGGCCGTGCAGACTCCGCAGGGTTTCCGCCGCGAGTTGCTTTTGCAGGCCCACGCGCAGGCCAGGGCCGACAGTTTTGCCGCCACCGACGACGCCGGACTGGTGGCCCGCCTGGGCATGAGCGTGCGGCTGGTGCCGGGAGACGCGCGGCTGTTCAAGGTGACGACGCCGGGGGATTTGGCTTTGGCGGAGGCTCTGGCGAGAAATGGGCAGCCTGCACCTGCCACCCCCCTCCCCAGCCCTCCGCTTCACGGCTTTGCAAGTCCCCCGCAAGGGGAGAGGGAGCAAAAAACCACTCACCACTCACCATTCACCACTCCCTCTACCCCGCGCACCGCCAACCGCGCACCGCGCACCCACTTTGCCCCAGCGAAGATAAACCTCGGCCTCAGCGTCCTGCGCCAGCGCCCTGACCGCTACCACGAGCTGCACAGTCTGTTTGCCCGGCTGAACGTGGGCGACACGCTGGAAATTTCGCCCGCCGAAACCTTAACCCTGCAAGTTGTAGGCGCGGATTTGCCTAGCGATTCGCGCAATCTGGTCTACCGGGCGGCGCGGGCCTATCTGGACGCGGCGAATGTGCAAGCGGGCGCGAATATCGTGCTGCACAAGCATCTGCCGCTGGCTTCCGGCCTGGGCGGGGGCAGTAGCGACGCGGCAACCACCCTGCTGGCCCTGGCCGAACTGTACCCGGCAAACGTGGATTTACCCGCCCTGGCGCTGCAACTCGGCGCGGATGTGCCCTTCTTTCTGCTAGGCAGCGCCGCACTGGTTGAAGGCATAGGTGAAAAGTTGACGCCGCTCAGGTTGCCCCCCGTGCCGCTGGTGCTGCTCAATCCCGGCGTGGAGGTCAGTGCCCGCGACGCTTACGGCTGGCTGGATGAGGCGCAGGGCTTCACCCCTGAACTGGACATTCCCGGCATTCTGCACGCGCTGGCGACTGGTGCGGAAGTACCGTACTTCAACGCCCTGCAACCCGAAGTGGTGGCGCGCCATCCGGCCATTGCTCAGGCGTTGGCGGCACTGGCAGCCGCTGGTTTGCACTCGCCGCTGATGAGCGGGTCGGGCAGCACCTGCTTTGCGCTAGCCCGCAGCGACCAGCACGCCCAGGCGGCGGCAAAAGCGGTGGCGGCACAGTTTCCGGGATGGTGGGTCACAGCGGCCAGAACGTGCTGAAGTCGGCGTACCGGAAAAATCTCTTTATCGCCGGACTTGCCCTGAACACCCCTGATCCTGTATCCTTGCCTTTAGTGTCTCGCGCTTGGTAGAGCCGAGATGACCGGGTGGCTTTCCCGGGCACGGACGTTTCTTCTCCCCGTCGGAACGGGCCGCTGTCGACCGCCAAATCCCCCCCTTTTACGGAGTACTCAGGTGAAGACCTTTATCCCCAAAAACGACGAGCAAAACTGGGTCGTGGTAGACGCTGCGGGCGTGCCACTGGGCCGCCTTGCCACCCTGATCGCCAGCCGCATCCGTGGCAAGCACCGCCCCGACTTTACCCCCAACATCATTCAGGGCGACTTCGTGGTCGTGTTGAACGCCAAAGACGTGGCCCTCACCGGCAACAAGCTGGACGGCAAGGTCTATACCCGCTACAGCGGTTACCAGGGCGGCCTGAAGACGGAAACCGCCCGTGAAGCGCTGGCGAAGCACCCCGAGCGCGTCATTGAGCACGCGGTGTTCGGCATGCTGCCCAAGGGCCGCCAGGGCCGTTCCATGCACCCCCGCCTGAAAGTCTACGCGGGTGAAACCCACCCTCACGCCGCCCAGAAGCCCCAGAAGCTGGAGGTCAAGTAAGCATGACCGTTAACCAACCCGAACAGTTCTACGGCACTGGCCGCCGTAAGGCCGCCGTCGCCCGCGTCTTCCTGCGCCCTGGCGAAGGCAAGATCATCGTCAACGGCAAAGAGTTCCAGACCTACTTCCGTGGTCTGCTCCGCGCCGTGCATGCCCTTCAGGCGTTCCGTGAAACCGGCACCGCTGGCCGTTACGACGCCGTGATCACCGTCGCCGGTGGCGGCCCCAGCGGTCAGGCCGACGCCATCAAGCTGGGCATCGCCCGCGCCCTGCTGAAGGTCAACCCCGACTTCCGCGCCCAGATGAAGCCCAAGGGCCTGCTGACCCGCGACGCCCGTGAAGTCGAGCGCAAGAAGTACGGCCTCAAGAAGGCCCGCCGCGCTCCTCAGTTCAGCAAGCGCTAACCCCCGTCTGTCTCACAGTCCCTGGCCTCCGGCTGGGGGTTTTTTTTTGGTCACATAAAAAGGGCGTGTAAGGAGCTCTCGGCGGAAGTGGAGCGGGTTTGGGCGCTTTTCCTAG
>JAGLBK010000117.1 GCA_018260275.1 Deinococcus sp. | reverse complement strand
TGAGACTTGGCAAATCAGCTTTCTGGAACGGTGAATCGGTCACCCCATCAAATTAAACTGACTTTGCGGTTGCCCTGGAGGGAGCCGCAAAGCGGCAGAAGGGTGACTGGTACAGCTCGCAGAGAGGGGGCGTGTGACCAGCGGTTGTTCCGGTATGTCGCATTTCTGAGTTGCACCCGGCTGGAGCAACACCCTTGAGCTGCCGCCCCTCGCCGCGCTATGCTGCCGCCATGACCGTGAACGGCGCGTGGTGGTGGTCCGGCAATTGCCTGGGCTGACGCGCTGTTGTTTTTCCGTTTTTTGTGCGCCCAGGTGGAGTTTTGACCACTGGGCGCATTTTCTGTTTTATTGCAAGGAGTCACATGCCGGATACTGTTTATACCGCCGTACACGAACTGAACGCCGACCTCGACACCCCCGTCACCGCTTACCTGAAAGCCGCGCAGGGCGAGGCAGTTTCCTTCCTGCTGGAGAGCGTGGAGGCGGGCGAAAAGCTGGGCCGCTACTCGTTCATCGGGGCGGGCGAGCAGGGGCAATTTACCTACCGCGCCGGAAAAGTGCAGTCCAGCGGCGTGTTCGGCTCGTTTAGTGGCGAGGAAAGCGACCCGCTGGCGCGACTGTACGCGGTCACGACCCGACAGGTAGATGTTCCGGCGGGGCTGCCCACCTTCATCGGCGGGGCGGTGGGATACGCGGCCTACGACATCATCCGGGCGTATGAAACGCTGCCTGACGCCAACCCCGACGAGCTGAACGTGCCTGACGCGCACTTTATCGCGCCGCGTGGAATTGTCATTTTTGACCATCTCAAGCACCGCCTGATTGCCGTGGCGACGGCCCCGACCCAGGCCCAGGCCGACGCGGAAGTGGCCCAGCTGGTCGCCCGTTTGCGTGGCCCGCTGCCGGAGGTGCCCGGCCAACAGCCCGCCGCTGCGCCGCAGTTTTCCAGTAACCACACGCCGCAGCAGTATATGGACGTGGTGGCGAAAGGTAAGGAATACATCCACGCCGGGGACATTTTTCAGTTTGTGCCGTCGCAACGGTTTTCCGCCGAGCTAGGCGACCTCCACCCGTTTGCGCTGTACCGGGCGTTGCGGCGGGTGAATCCGAGTCCGTATCTGGGCTATCTGCAACTGGGTGAAGTGACTTTGGTCGCCAGCAGCCCGGAAAGTCTGCTCCGTAGCGACGGCGTCAACGTGACCACCCGCCCAATTGCCGGGACGCGGGTGCGGGGGCAAACGCCTGAGCAGGACGACGCGCTGGCCGCCGAATTGCTGGCCGACGAGAAGGAACGCGCCGAGCACCTGATGCTGGTGGATCTGGGCCGCAACGACATCGGCAAGGTCAGCGAATACGGCAGCGTGAAGGTGCAGGACGCCTTTTCTATTGAGCGTTACAGCCATGTGATGCACATCGTTTCGGGCGTGACGGGTAAGCTGAAGCCGGGGCAGACGCCGCTGCACGCCCTCGCCAGTGTGTTGCCGATGGGCACGGTATCGGGCGCTCCCAAAATCCGCGCTATGCAGATCATCGACGAGCTGGAACCGGTGCGGCGCGGGCCTTACGGCGGCTGCTTCGGCTACGTGGCCTTCGACGGCAGCATGGATATGGCGCTGACGCTCAGGACGATGGTGATTACGGGCGGTCGGGTTCATATTCAGGCCGGGGCGGGCATCGTGGCCGACAGCGTGCCAGAGCTGGAGGAGCAGGAAACGCAGAACAAGGCGGCGGCGCTGATGCGGGCGGTGGAGTTGGCGGCAGGGGGACTGTGATGAGTGCGCGGGAGGCGGTACGCGGTGCGCGGTAAAAACATGGCGGCACAACGATGACGGGCGCTCCCCGCAAGGTCGCCTCGCTGGAGGTCTGGCAGGAAGGCATGGCCGTGGTGGAGGGCGTCTATCGGCTTTCCGGGCTGTGGCCGAAGGCTGAAATCTACGGCCTGACCTCGCAGGCCCGCCGCGCCGCTGTGTCCATTCCGGCAAATCTGGCCGAGGGCGTTGGGCGCGGCACACCCGCCGAGATGTCCCGTTTTTCCAAAATCGCGCTCGGCTCGGCCTACGAACTTCATACCTTGCTGGCCCTGGCCGAGAGACTCGGTTACAGCGCACCCGACGAGGTGCAGACGCTGCTGGCCGAGCTTGAACAACTCAACCGCCGCATCAACCGTTTCATTCAGTATCAGGAGAATCAACGATGACTCAAGCCGACCCCGCGTACCGCGCACCGCGCACCGCGCACCTCCTTTTAATAGACAACTACGACTCCTTCACCTACAACCTCGTTCAGTATTTTGGCGAACTGGGCTGTGAATTAACGATTTGGCGCAACGACCAGTTCACCCTGGACGACGCTAGGAAGCTCAACCCCGACGCCATCGTCGTTTCCCCCGGCCCCTGCACACCGCTGGAGGCAGGCCAGAGCGTCAGCGTGATTAAGGAACTCGGCGCACAGTACCCGATTCTGGGCGTATGCCTGGGCCATCAGAGCATCGGTGAGGCGTTCGGCGCGAAGGTGGAACGCGCCTTGCAACCCGTCCACGGCAAGACCTCGCAGGTGCGCCACGACGGCAGCGGCCTGTTTACCGGGCTGCCGGACGGCGTGCGCGTGACCCGCTATCACTCGCTGGTGGTGCGCGACCTGCCGCCCGAACTGGTGGCGACGGCCTGGACAGCCGACCCGCAGGAAGAAATCGTGATGGCCCTACGCCACCGCGAATATCCCGTCTACGGCGTGCAATTTCACCCCGAGAGCATAGAAACCCAGGCCGGAATGGACATGCTGCGTAATTTCCTGACCCTGGTGCGCGAACATAGAGGCGAGCCGAAATGACTAACCCTCCACCAGCCTCCCTGCCGCAAACTACGGGCCATAAGCCACAAGCCGCCGCCGCCCCCATTCACGCCCGCCTCATGAACGGCGAAATCCTCTCGCAGCCCGACGCCGCCGCCTTCATGCGCGAGGTCATGTCGGGCGAGATGAGCAGCGCCCGCCTCGCCGCCGCGCTGGCTGCCCTGCGTGTGCGTGGCGAAACCGCAGGCGAAATCGCCGGATTTGCCCAGGCTATGCGCGAAAATGCCGTGCAGGTCAACGTGCAGCCGCGTGAGGTGCTGCTGGACATCGTGGGGACGGGCGGCGACGGGGCGCATACCTTCAACATCAGCACCACGGCGTCATTTGTGGTGGCGGGGGCGGGCGTGCCGGTCGCCAAGCACGGCAACCGCGCCGCCAGCAGCCGCAGCGGCAGCGCCGACGTGCTGGAGGCCCTGGGCGTCAATCTGGACGCGCCGCGCGAGGTCATCGAGGACGCCATCAACACGCTGGGCGTCGGCTTCATGTTCGCCCGCAACTACCACCCCGCGCTGCGCCACGCCGCCGCCGTGCGCTCGGATTTGGCGGCCCGCACGGTGTTCAACATCCTGGGGCCGCTGGCGAACCCGGCGGGCGCGACCCATCTGGTGGTGGGTGTCTATCAGCCGGAGCTGACGCGCACGCTGGCCGAGGTGCTGCGCCTGCTGGGCAACAGCGGCGCGACGGTGGTCTACGGCGACGGCCTGGATGAGTTCACGGTTTGCGGCCCCAACACCGTTTCGGGCCTGCGCGACGGCGAAATCGTTGACCGCATCATGCACCCGGAAGAATTCGGCGTCAGTCTGCACCCGCGTGAGGCCATCGTGGGCGGCACCCCCGCCGAAAATGCCGAAATCACGAAGGCCGTGCTTACCGGTGGCGGCACCCCGGCCCAGCGCGACATCGTGGCCCTGAACGCGGGGGCGGCTCTGCGGACGGCGGGCAAGGTGGAAAGCATCAAGGAGGGCGTGGAAGTGGCCCGCGAGGTCATGCACAGCGGCGCGGGCTGGGACGTGTTGCAGCGGTACGCGGCGTTTACGCGGGGGTAGAAGAACCTGGGCGGCACAGGCTAAAGCACATACAGAACATAGTTTCCCAGTTTAGCAAGAGAGCTTTGAGCGGCTTGTAGAGCAGTTCAGCGAACCTAACGCGGGTCGCCGTATCGGTCACGCCCACCAGTACGAAAGGGTTATCCTCGTGGCAGGTGGTCATGACCAGACAGAGGTCATATATAGGGAATCAGCGTTAAGCCGGGCTGAGATTGGCGAACTTGACCAGCAGTTTTTTAGTTCCCGCACTGGCAAAATGCACCGTCACTTCCTGCTTGTCGCCCGTGCCCGCCACCGCCAGCACCTGCCCCTCACCGAATTTGGGATGCCTGACCTTTTCACCGCCTCGGTAGGCCATACCTGCCGTCATCGGGCTGGTATTTTTGACGGCCACCGACCCGGCGCTGCTGGCCCGGACCGGCACTGTCGGGCGGTACTGTTTCCACGACTTGGCGCGGTAGTCAATGACCTGCCCGTAGGCGTCCACCGTGTCAAAGTGGCCTTCCAATTCCTCCAGAAAACGGCTGTCCTCGGCGGAGTTAGTCTTGCCGTACTGCATGCGGTTCTCGGCGGCAGTCAGGAACAGGCGGTCCATTGCCCGCGTGATGCCCACATAGAACAGGCGGCGTTCCTCCTCGATGCCGCTCGGCCCCTCGGTCAGGGCGCCCCGGCTGGGCAGCAGCCCTTCCTCGGCCCCCACGATGAACACCACCGGAAATTCCAGCCCTTTGGCGTTGTGCATAGTCATCAGGGTGACTGCTTCCTCCGGCGTGGCCTTGTTCTCTACCTTGGTACGCATGTCGTCCACGCTCGACAGTAGTGCGGCATCGTCCAGAAAGTCGGCGATGTTGCCCTCGTGGTCCTGCGACCATTCCTCGGCGGCGTTCAGCAGTTCGTCCAGGTTTTCCAGCCGCACCTGACCTTCCTGGCCCTCCTGGCGCAGCATGTCCAGGTAGCCGCTGGCCTCCATCACCGTGCGGAGAAACGGCCCCGGCGCGTGGGCCTCGGCGGCGTCGCTCAGGCCCTGCATCAGCGCGGCAAAGTCCACCACCTTCTGCGGCCCGCGTTCCAGAATCTGCTCGGCGTTGGCGCAGGCTTCCAGAATACTGGTGCCGTTTTCGCGCGCCCAGTCCATCAATTTGCCCAGCGCCGTATCGCCGATGCCGCGTTTGGGCCGCCCGATAATCCGGCGCAGCGCCACGTCGTCATCGGGGTTGATGGCGAGGCGGGCATAAGCCAGCACGTCCCGAATCTCGCGGCGGTCATAAAAACCCACCCCGCCCACGATTTTGGCCGGAATCTGCACCCGCCGCAGCGACTCTTCGAGCTGGCGGCTCTGCGCGTTGGTGCGGTACAGAATCGCCATGTCGTTCCAGCCCTTACCCTCGCCGTGCAGCCGGGTCAGCCACTCAGCCACAAAATCGCCCTCGCTGCGCCCGTCGGTGGCGCGGTGAAAGTAGACCGGGTGGCCGTCTTCCTTGACTGCTTTGAGGGTCTTGTCTAAACGCTCGGCGTTGTTTTCAATCAGTTTATTGGCGGCTTTAAGTACGCTGGCGCTGGAACGGTAGTTATGCTCCAGCATATAGACTTTGGCATCGGGGTAATCTTTCTGGAAGTCCAGAATGTTCTGGATGTCGGCACCACGAAACTTGTAAATTGACTGGTCTGGGTCTCCAACGACCAGCAAGTTTCTATCTCGTGAAGCCAGCAGCCGCGTCAGTTCATACTGCGCCTTATTCGTATCCTGATATTCGTCCACATGGATAAACTTAGCCTTGTTTTGTACTTTATCCAGCACGCCGGGAACTTCACGGAACAGGCGCACCGTTTCTGTAATCAAATCACCAAAGTCAATGGCATTCTGCGCTTTCTTGCGGCTTTCGTAGCGCCTGTAGGCTTCGGCGGCGGCTTCACGCTGAATGCCCGAAATGTAAGGCTCGTGGCCGCGTTCCAAATCGTTGGGCGTCAGCAGATTGCTTTTGGCCCGGTCCAGAATGCCCCGGATGGTGCGCGGCGTGGTCTCCGGGCCGATACCGGGAATGCTGCCCATGATTTCCTTGAGCAAATCCAGCTGGTCGTCGTCGTCGTAAATCACGAAACCGCGCTTCAGGCCGATGTATTCGCCGTACTGTCGCAGAATCCGCACGCCCGCGCTGTGAAAGGTGCTCATCCACAGGTCAGTCGCACCCGGCACGAGGTGACTGGCCCGCTCGCGCATCTCGGCGGCGGCCTTGTTGGTGAAGGTCACGGCCAGGATTTCGCCGGGCTGCACGCCGTAATGCTGAATCAGGTGGGCGATTCGGTAGACCAGCGTGCGCGTTTTGCCGCTGCCCGCCCCCGCGATGACCAGCGCCGGGCCGGTGAAGTGGTCGGCGGCCTGCGCCTGCGTGTCGTTGAGTTGCGAGAGGAGGTCAGATTTGGGCGCGGAGGTCACTGAAAGAGTTTAGCAGGGTTGGTTATGTCGGGGGCGTAAAACAGTGTTGTGCCGTGAATCGTTGTGTTACTCCCCCACCAGTAGCGCCGCCCGCTCGACGCTCAGGCCAAGGGGTGCTGGGCAGGGGAGAGCTTCACCGCTCAGCTTCCGCCCGCACGTTCGCGTCGGCGTCCCGCTTCAGCTTTTCGCGCAGCTCGGCGGCTAAATCCGCTCGCCCCGCGATCATCAGGCGCACGCCGTCGTCGGGGTCAGCGGCAAGCTGCTGGACCATCCCGGCAGCCAGTTCGGGCCGGATCGCCACGCTGCGGCGCACGCCCGCATTGGGGTCGGCGGCCAGCAGCTCCAGAATGTGCTGCGGCAGTTGCTCGGCAAAGGCCACCCCACGCCGCACTTCGGGGTTCTCATCCTGCGCCAGTTGCCGCAGCCGCGTCTCGCCCAGGTCGGGCCGCACCGCCAGAATGGTTCGCACGTTCGGGTCGGGGTCTTGCAGCAGGGCGTCCAGCACGCTCGGGGCCAGGTTCTCGGCACTCGCCACATGCAGCCGGATGTCGGGTTCGGGGGCCGTCGCCAGGGCCAGCACCGCCTCATCGGGCAGATCGTTGCGGTCAAGCAGGGCGCGGCGCACCGCTTCCGATTCGTCGTGGGCCAGCTGCGCCAGCAGCTCGGGGCCAGCGTCGGGCCGCCGGGCCAGGGCCGCCCGCACGTCCGGGTCGGCGTCGTACTCGGCCTTGCTCAGCCACGCGGCGGGTACTTTCCAGGCTTGCAGCGCGGCGGCCCGCACCGGGCCGTAGGGGTTGGCCGCCAGCCATTCGCGCACGCCCAGGGGCAGGTCCACGCGGCGGGCCAGGGTCGCCAGCACGTCGCTGTCGCCGTCAGCGGCCAGCGTCAGCATGCAGTCGAGCGGCAGATCCAACCGCCGCGCAATGTTCGCCCGCACCATGCTGTGCCCGTCGGCGGCCAGCGTGCGAACCACCTCGCCCGGCAGGTCGGTGCGGATGGCGACCGCTTTACGCACGTCGTAGTCATCGTCGGCAGCCAGACTGGTCATCAGGTGCGCGGGCAGATCGGGCCGCCGGGCGACCGCCTCGCGCACCTGCCAGCCCACGTCCTGCGCCAGCGCCTCCAGTCTGTCGCCCTGCATGGCCGGATGCGCCGCCAGCGCCGTTCTGACCGTGTAATCCTCGTGGCGGCCCGCGCCGTCGACGACCCAGGCCGGAACGTCGGGCAGCCCCAGCAGCGCGACCACCCCTTCCGCCGGAAATACGCTGAGTAGACTGGGCCGCGCCAGACGCAGCAGTGGCAGCCCTGGATTACCGATGACTTCGCGCGGAAAACTGGCCGCCAGATTGCCCAGGATTTCCAGCGGGGTGTTGGGGTGCCGGGCGACCAGCGCACGCACGCGGGCGTCGGGGTGGGCGCTGAGGCCCGAGAGTACGTCGGAAGTCGCCCGTGGGTTGGCCGCCGCCTCCAGCGCACCGGGCACCCCCAGAACCGTCAGGGTGCGCGGGTCGAGTTCGGAAAACGTCATGCCACAGATCATGGCAGACTCGGCCCGCCCGTGCGCTCATCAGCTGCGTTTCATGAGGGCCGGGTAGCGTGACCGGTATGCGCCGCGCCTCTGTCCCTCTTGCCGCCCTGACCGCCTTGCTCAGCAGTTGCACCATCGGGGCGCACTTTTCGCCCGTCACGCCCCTCGAGCAGGCCACCAACGGCGTCTATGAGGGCAAAGGTAACGGCGTCACCGGGCGCGTGCCCTACCGTCTGACCCTGACCGTGCAGGAAAAGGCGGGCCGGGCGAGCGGCGTGTTGCAGAACCTGGAAACCTCGAGTGCTAGGGGTTGCGAACAATCACTTCTCGTCGTGGACGACAAATTCCCGTTTGCAATTTTAGCTAG
>JAGLBK010000116.1:4369-8228 GCA_018260275.1 Deinococcus sp. | reverse complement strand
GCAATCTGTAGCGAGGTGACGGGGCACTCTGGAAAGAGGGTCAGGCAGCGGGGCAGCAGGGCCTGGGTGGTGAGTTGAACGTCCATCATGGGGGGCCTCCGGGCATGGGGGGATGAATACAAAGGCTGGAAGAGAAGGACTATCCCGTCTCTGCCGGCCTACGCTGCTTATTTGGGCAGGCCGCTGTACATACCGCCTGACAGGTCAGCTTCAGGCGCTGCACTCAGGCTGGCGGGCGGCTCAAAGCGGGAGCCGTGTTTGGCGGCCAGTTCACGGGCGCGGGCCACAAATTTCTCGTGCCCCGTCTGCTCAATAAACTGATGAGCGCCGCCCGTCCACACTGGAAAGCCCAGGCCCATGATGCTGCCGATATTCAGCTCGCGGGCCTCGGTGAGCACGCCCTGGTCGGCGACGTGGGCCGCGTCCACCGCCTGGGCGTAGAGGAGTCGGTCACGGAGTTCCTGCATGTCGTAGTCGCCCCGCTTTTGCTGCGGGTAGAGCTCTTTCAGGCCGCTCCAGAGGCGCTTGGGCTGGCCCTGCGGGTAATCGTAGAAGCCCTGGCCCTGACTGCGCCCGCTGCGGCCCAGTTCCACCAGTTTTTCCAGTACCGCCATGCCAGGGTGGCGCTGGGTGGGGGCGGCCCCCGCTTTTCTGGCCGAAGCCTCCACATGCAGCGGCAGACTGAGGCTCACCTCGTCCAGCACCGCGAGGGGACCAACGGGCATCCCTGCCTGAAGCGCGGCGTTCTCTATGACGGCGGCGGGAATACCCTCGGCCAGCATCGCCGCGCCCTCGTTGACATACTGCCCGAACACGCGCGAGGTGTAAAAGCCGCGTGCGTCGCTCACCACGATGGGGGTTTTGCCCAGCTGCGCGGCAAAGTCCAGTGCCTGCGCCACCGCTTCGGGGCCAGTCTGCTTACCCTTGATGATTTCAATCAGCGGCATCTTGTCTACTGGGCTAAAAAAGTGCAGGCCGATAAAGCGCTCTGGGTGAGCACTGGCCGCAGCCAAATCGCTGATGGGAATGGTGGAGGTATTGGACGAAAACAGCCCACCAGGACGCAGTTTCGGCTCGGCCTGGCGTGTGACCTCGGCCTTGATGTCGGGGTCTTCAAAGACGGCCTCAATCATCAGGTCGCAGCCTTGCAGGTCGTCGTAGCTGGTGGTCGCTTTGATACGGCCCAGCGTCTCGGCCTTGCGTTCCTCGGTGAGCTTGCCGCGCCCCACGGCCTTGTCCAGCAGTCCCTCGCTGTACGCCTTGCCCTTGTCGGCCCTGTCCTGGGTGGTGTCCAGCAGCACCACCTCCATACCCTTGCTCGCGGCGCTGTAGGCGATGCCCGCGCCCATCATTCCTGCGCCCAGCACGCCCAGTTTCTCTACCTTGAAGCGGGGAATATCCTTGGGACGCGCCGCGCCGCCCTTGATTTCGTTGAGGCCCATGAACAGCGTGCCAATCATGTTGCGGCTCACCTGATGCAGCGCCAGGTAGGTCAGGTAACGCGACTCAATACGCAGCGCGGTGTCAAAGTCCACCCCCGCGCCTTCCACCGCGCAGCCCAGCACGGCAGCGGGGGCGGGCATGGTGCCTCTGGTCTTGGCGAGCAGCATGGCGGGGGCCACCATCTGCACCTGCGCCAGCTGCGGGCTGTAGGCTTTGCCGCCAGGAATCCTGTGGCCCTTCACGTCCCAGGGCTGCACGGGCGCGGGGTTGGTGTCAATCCAGGCCAGTGCTTGACGGGTCGCCGCCTCGCTGTCGGGGGCCAGTTCGGCCAGACCTAATTTTGCCAGTTCGGCGGGGCGCATCAGCTTGCCTTCCATCAGGTAAGGGCCAGCCGCCTGCACGCCCAGGTGACGCACCATGCGGGTCACGCCGCCGCCGCCTGGGAGCAGCCCCAGCGTTACTTCGGGCAGGCCCAGCTGAATCCTGGGATTGTCCAGCACCACGCGGTGATGACAGGCCAGCGCGACTTCAAAACCGCCGCCCAGCGCCGCGCCTTCAACCACAGCAACCACAGGTTTGCCCAGCTTTTCTATACGCCGCAACTGCGCCTTGATGCCCTCAACCATGTTGAACAGTTCCTGGGTTTGCTCTCTGGTGGCTGACATAAACATTTTCAGGTCGCCGCCCGCAAAGAAAGTGGACTTGGCCGAGCGCAGCAAAGCCCCCTTGAGGCTGTCCCTATCGGCTTCCAGCTTATCCAGCGCTTCCTTGAAACTGGGGATGAAATCGCTGTCCATCAGGTTGACCGCACCAGGCCAGTTCATGGTCAAAGTCGCAATGTCGCCGTCTTTCTGGTATGTGATGTGGTTGCTCATGCGCCTTCTCCTACAAAGTCGGTGACCCGCTCAATAATGACCGTGTTGCCCATGCCGCCGCCGACGCACAGGGTACACAGGCCGTAGCGTTTACCCTGGCGTTCCAGTTCGTCCAGCACGGTGTTGATGATGATGGCCCCCGTCGCGCCCAGCGGATGTCCCAGCGCAATGGAGCCGCCATTGACGTTGACTTTGTCGTGCGGCACGTCCAGTTCCTTCATGAACTGCATCGGCACCACGGCAAAGGCCTCGTTGACTTCAAAGAGGTCAATGTCTGCGGCGCTCAGACCCGCCGCCGCCAGGGCTTTTTTGCTGGCAGGAACGGGGCCAGTCAGCATGATGGTGGGTTCGGTGCCTACCCGCCCGATGCTCACGATGCGGCCACGCGGCTTGAGGTTCTGCTTGCGGCCTGCTTCCTCAGACCCGAGCAAAATCAGCGCCGCGCCGTCCACGATGCCGCTGGAATTGCCCGCCGTGTGAATGTGGTTGATGCTCTCCACTTCGGGGTACTTGAGCTGGGCTACCGCGTCAAACCCCACCGCGCCCATTTCGGCGAAGGCGGGTTTCAGCCCCGCCAGGCTCGCGGCGGTGGTTTCAGGGCGAAGGTATTCGTCCTTGTCCAGAATGGTCAGGCCGTTGATGTCCTTAACGGGCAAAATGCTCTTGTCAAAGTGCCCGGCCTGCTGAGCAGCGGCAGCGCGTTTCTGGCTCTCCAGAGCGAAAGCGTCCACGTCCTCACGGCTGAACTCTTCTAGCGTGCCAATCAGGTCGGCGCTGATGCCCTGCGGCACAAAGTGCATCTCAATGGCGCTGAGGGGGTCCATGTACGGCCCCATGTCTGACCCCATCGGCACGCGGCTCATGCTTTCCACGCCGCCCGCCACAATCAGGTTTTCCCAGCCGCTGCGAATGCGCCCTGCCGCCTGCTGCACCGCTTCCAGGCCCGATGAGCAAAAGCGGTTGAGCTGCACGCCCGGCACCACTTCATCCCAGGACGAGAGCAGCACGGCCATGCGGGCGATATCGAAGCCCTGCTCCAGCAGTGGGCTGACGCAGCCCAGCACCACGTCGTCCACCTGCGCGGTGTCCAACTGGTTGCGCTCCTTGAGGCCCTCCAGCAGGCCGACCACCAGTTGCACAGGCTTAACCTCGTGCAGCGAGCCGCTGGCCCGGCCCCGTCCACGCGGCGTGCGAACTGCGTCGTAGATGTAGACCTCCTGGGTCGTCGTGGCTGATTTGGTCATGTTGGCTCCTTGTGTGGGGTGGGTGAAGGGCTGGAAATGGCGTGCAGGGGCAGGTCGTGTTCGTGGGCCAGCCGGTTACATTCCTCAGCGGTCAGGGAGGAAAGCACCTCATCGGGTGAGCGTCCGTCTAACAGGCCCATCAGGCGCTGAGCAAAATGTGGCTCCAGCGCGGCGACGGCCACCCAGCCGTCCTGCAGCGGATAAATGCGGTAATTGGCTAAGGCCCCGGCCAGCCAGCCCCCCGGCGCGGTCAGGCCGTGGCGCACCGGCAGGGCTAGCGCCTCAGCCGCCTGCCTG
>JAGLBK010000116.1:0-4359 GCA_018260275.1 Deinococcus sp. | reverse complement strand
CCGACCCGGCGCACCCGCTCAGGCTGACCGCGTTCGCGTCCCAGCAGTAGCGCCAGCGCGGCGCGGGCGGCTTCCTGAGCGCCGCCCAGGTCGGCCAGCAGAGTGGTCGGCATCTGGGGCGGGCGCAACAGTCCGGCCTGTAACTGATAGGTCAGGTCGTGGCCCGGCACCTCGGGTTCCTGGGTATCGCCCACGATGTCCACCCAGCACAGCTGCGGATTAAGGGCCGCGAGTGCCTCCGAAGTAATGCCTAATCGCGCCAGTGCCGCAGGCCGCTGACTGGAAATGAGCAGGTCAGCGTCTTTCAGCAGGTCTTTGAACGCCGCCTGCCCTACCTCCGACCGCAGGTCAAGTGGCTGCACGGTCATGCCCTCAGCCAGTTCCCGGTACAGTCCCGGCGAGGCGGCGGCCAGCATGTCCCCGCTGGGCGGCTCAATCTTGATGATGCTGAGACCCTCGCGCTGAAGCAGATGCGCCGCCACCGGGCCGGGAATATTGGCCGCGATGCTGACGGCTTTGAGGCCGCTGAGGGGGCCAGGCTGGGCTGAGGCAGCCTTTGAGGAAGCTGAATGCGTATCCGTCGTCAAAATCACTCCTTGGGTGAGTCGGGGGCTGGAGGTAAAGAAGCGGGCAGCAGCGGCCCAGGCTTGACATTCCACGGGTTTTAAAAGAACATGTTGAGCGTATAACATTTCAATTTGTTTGCCTAGTGCCTGTCTGTGCAGGGCCAGATGCTTCTCCGGGAAGCTCCAACGCCTGGGCAAGCTGTCCTTCATCCTCTGCCGGGTTTTGTCCAACATCCGGCCCCCGCTGCCCTCCAAGAAGCTGCACTTTCAAAGGAGTTTTTATGACGGTTCAGGATAAACCCGCTTCAGCACCCCAGGCCCAGACTTTCAGCGCCCCCGAAGCCACGCCGCCCCTGCTCCCCCGCACCCTGATGGGGCCGGAGCAGGAGGCTTTTCGCCGCACAGCCCGCCGCTTTTTTGAAACCGAAGTTGCCCCCCACCGCGAAGCCTTTGAAGAACAGGGCCACATCCCCCGCGAACTGTGGAACCGCGCGGGCGAACTGGGACTGCTCTGCACCGCCATCCCCGAGGAGTACGGCGGCATGGGCGGTGACCGCCTCTTCAGCAGCGTGCTGATGGAAGAACAGGGCCGCGTGCTGGCGAGTGCGCCCGGCTTCATGCTGCACTCGGATATCGTCGCGCCCTACATCCTCCACTACGGCACCGAGGAACAGAAACAGAAGTACCTGCCCAAAATGGCGACGGGCGAACTGGTAGGCGCGATTGCCATGTCCGAACCCGGCGCAGGCTCCGACCTTCAGGGCATCAAGACCCGCGCCGAGGATAAGGGTGACCACTACCTGCTCAACGGCTCCAAGATTTTCATCACCAACGGCTACCTGGCTGACCTGGTGATTGTGGTTGCCAAGACCGGCAACACCGGCAAAGGCAGCCGCGATATCAGCCTGCTGATAGTGGAGACCAACTCCCCAGGGTTCACGAAGGCCAACCCACTGCACAAGATGGGGATGAAAGGCCAGGACACCGCCGAACTGTTTTTCAGCGACGTGAAGGTGCCGAAGGAAAACCTACTGGGCCAGGAAGGCAAGGGCTTCGGCATGCTGATGCAGGAATTGCCCTGGGAGCGCCTGATTATCGCCATCCAGGCCCAGGCGGCCACCGAGGCGGTATTCGACCTGACCCGCCAGTATGTCAAGGAACGCCAGGCCTTCGGGCAGGCCGTCATGGACTTTCAGGTGACGCGCCACAAGCTGGCCGAACTCCAGACCGAACTGAGCCTGGGACGCACCTACGTGGACGAATGTACCCGGACGATGCTGGCGGGCAAGCTGACGCCGCAGGCCGCGTCCGCCGCCAAATACTGGGTCTCGGAGATGTGTACCCGTGTGATGGACGCCTGCGTGCAGCTTCACGGCGGCTACGGCTACATGTGGGAATACCCGGTGGCCCGCGCCTACGTGGACAACCGCGCACACCGCATCTACGGCGGCACCAACGAAATCATGAAAGAGCTGATTGGTCGCAACCTCTGAGCCGGGTAATACCAACCCCTGCAGTCATGTGTGCATCCCAGGGCTGGGCTGCCCACAACCCTTTCGGGGTCGGTATTTTGCGCTACTCGCTGTCTTGGGCAGAACGGACTCGCTTGAGCAAGCCTGCCCGCTCCGCTCGGAAATATGGCTGCACTTGAGCCATATTTCGGCGACTGGTATAAGCTATAAAGCCGATTCATGACGACTGCCCCGACCAACCCCCCGGTGACTGAAAGGCGTACCCAGGCCGAACGCAGCGAAGCCATGCAGCAAAAGCTGATAGCCGCGACGCTGGATTGCCTGGTCAGTGAAGGGTACATGGGGCTGACCATCGCCAAAATCACCGCGCAGGCCGGGGTTTCACGCGGCGCACCGCTGCATCACTTTTCCACCAAGGATGCACTGGTAGAAGCGGCGGCGCGGGAACTGGTCTCGCGGCTTTCGCGCAAGCTGGTCGGGGCCTTCTCCAGGTCGCAGCAGGCCGCCGACCCGGTAGAGGCATTTCTTTTCGCCGTCTGGGAAGATATTTTTACGGCCCAGGAGGGGGTCATGCTCGCTGAACTGACCTACGCCAGTCGCCGGGAGCCAGAGCTTGAGGCAATTGTCAAGCGGCTGTGGACCCGGATTTATCTGGTGGTGGGCCGGGTGGCGGCACGGTATGTCCGGAGCAGTCGGCCCGATATTCCGCCGGAACGCGTCCTTTTTCTGACCCAGTGGCTGATGCGCGGTATGGCGCAGGATGTTCCGCTGGGTGCACCGCCTGAGCTGTTCAGAGCCTATCTGCGGCTATGGCGGACTACAGCGCTTGAAGCGGCGAACCCAGAGCAAGGCATGTCGTCAGGCTGAAGGTAGTTCGGGTCCGCTGCTGCACCCAGCCAAGATCGCCCAATGAAATGTGAACATGACGAAGCAGGCTGCTCCACTCTTAACCATCTGACAAAGGCCAGCTGTCTACCCTGCCCCTTCCGCACCCCGAAAATGTGGGCTAATCTCATTTAAATACTTACATGGTGTCTGACAGGAGGGCTTAGTGGCAGTTCCGGATGTTGTTGTACCTGAAAGCCCAGAGACCCTGGCTTTACGTGCTGCTTCGCTCATAGATGAAAGGCTGCTGATCGATCTGGCCGCAGGACTGGTCGCCATCGACAGTCAGGTGCCCGACCCTGGTGAGGAGGCCGCCGCACGCTTCCTTGAAAAAGTTTTACAGGAACACGGTTTTCAAACGACCTGGCAGGAAGTCAGACCGGGGCGTCCCAACCTGATCGCCGACTGGGGCGAGGGCGACGGCGGCCTGATTCTGGAAGGCCACACCGACGTGGTCGCCAGTGGAGACCCCGGGTTATGGCAGGTTCACCCTTTCGAGGGCCGGGTAGAGAACGGCATACTGCACGGGCGTGGAAGCGCCGATATGAAAGGCGGGGTGGCCTGCGCCGTCGTGGCCGCTATCGCTCTGAGCCGTGTCCTGCCAAAACCCTCAAGGCGGCTCCGGCTGGCTATCCTGTGTGACGAGGAAGGGCTGATGCTGGGGGTCAAGGCCTTCGTACAGGCCGGGTACGCTGCGGGGTTCGCCGGGGCCATCATCTGTGAACCGGAGGAGCATGAACTCTGTCTCTGGCAAAAAGGAGCGCTGCGCATCTGGCTGCACTTCCGGGGACGCCGGGCACACGGCGCGATGCCCTACGCGGGCCTCAACCCCTTACCAGCAGCGGCCCGCTTCGTGGCGCGGTTGCCGGAAATCCAGGCGGCGCATGCCTCCGAGCGCCACCCCGAACTCGGCGACGTTTACCTGACGCCTACAGTATTCCAGGCGAGTGCCGGAGAGGGCCAGAACAACGTCATCCCCGAAACCTGCACGGTTGGTCTGGATGTGAGGACTGTGCCCGTCACTGATCACGCTAAGTTGCAGTCTGCCGTGCTGAAACTGGCCCAGGACTGCCTGGACGATGGGATACAGGTCGAGATGGACGTCTTCGAGGACCGGCCCGCCACCGAGACCAGCAAAGACGCCCTGGTGGTGCGCACGCTGGCCCGCGCCAACGAGCTGCTGGAGTATCCGGTGCGTTATGGTGGTGTTCCTGGAGCGACAGACGGCACCTTTTTGCACGCCTGGGCCAGGATTCCTATCGTCACCTGCGGTCCGGGACGGCGCGACATTCCGCATCAGGTCGACGAATACGTCGAGGTGCAGGACCTGATCCGCTCAGCCCGGATCTATGCAGCGGCGGCCACCCTTTTTCTAACCGTACCATTGGAGAATAAAGAATGATTTCAACCCCTGACTTCAGGCTGAGCCTTGCCCT
>JAGLBK010000115.1 GCA_018260275.1 Deinococcus sp. | reverse complement strand
TGTACAACGTCAAGGAAGTCTTCGATGATCCCCACGTGCAGGCCCGAGAGGTGGCCGTGACGGTGCCGCACCCCACCCTGGGCGAAACCACCGTCACCTCGCCGCCCTGGGACTTCGGGGGGGTGCGCCCGCCCGTGCGCCGCGCCCCGCCCACGCCGGGCCAGCACACCGCCGAAATCCTGGCCGAACTGGGCCGCGCGGCCCCCGAACCGTCCTGAGCCGCCCTTTTCCCTTAGTCTTTAATCAGCCAGTCTCTAGTCACCAGTCTTCAGTCAGCCAGTTTGTAGCCAATCGGCCTCTAGCCACTCTCTGCCCCTTTTGCCGGGGGCGCCCCCCGACGAGGTACACGTAATGTTCGACGAATTCAAAGTCTTTGACCTGCTGCAACCCGACGAACGCCAGATCCGCGAGACCGTCCGGAGCTACTGCGACGCCGAGCTGCTGCCGCACATTGCCGACTGGTGGGACAGCGCCGAGCTGCCCGTGAAAGACGTCATGAAGAGTTTCGGGCAGATGGGCCTGCTGGGGCCGACCGTGCCCGAGGAATACGGCGGCGCGGGCACCAGCTACAGCGCTTACGGCGCGATGATGTACGAACTGGAGCGCGTGGACAGCGGGCTGCGTAGTGCCGCCAGCGTGCAGGGCAGTCTGGTTATGTTCCCGATTAACGAGTACGGCAGCGAGGAGCAAAAACGGCGCTGGCTGCCGGGGCTGGCCTCGGGCGAACTGATCGGCTGCTTCGGCCTGACCGAACCCGACGGCGGCTCCGACCCCGGCGCGATGCGCACCCGCGCCCGCAAGGACGGCAGCGACTACGTGCTCAACGGCAACAAGATGTGGATTACCAACAGCCCCGCCGCCGATGTGGCCGTGGTCTGGGCCAAAGACGACGAGGGCATCATTCGCGGCTTCACGGTGCCCACCGACACCAAGGGCTTCCACGCGCCCAAGATCACCCGCAAGATGAGCCTGCGGGCTTCGGTGACCGGCGAAATCGTGCTGGAAGACTGCCGTATTCCCGCCGAGAACCTGCTGCCGGGCAGCGGGGGCCTTAAGTCGCCGCTGTCGTGCCTAACCTCGGCCCGCTTCGGCATCGCCTGGGGGGCGCTGGGGGCACTGGAAGCCGTCTTGCAGGCCAGCCTGGACTACACCACCGACCGCACGACCTTCGGCAAGCCCATCGCCTCGCGCCAGCTGGTGCAGGACAAACTGGTGCGTATGGCGACCGACCACAGCACCGGGCTGCTGCTGGCGTGGCGGCTGGGGCAGCTCAAGGACGCCCACCAGATGAACTTCGCTCAGGTCAGCTACGCCAAGCGCAACAACGTGCGGGTCGCCCTGCAAGGCGCACGTCTGGCCCGCGAGATGCACGGCGGCAACGGCATTACCACCGAGTACCCGGTCATTCGGCACATGCTGAACCTCGAAACGGTGGACACTTACGAGGGCACCCACGACATCCACACCCTGATCGTCGGGCGGCACCTGACCGGGTTGGGCGCCCTGGAATAAGGGCTGAACGAAAAGACGGAACCCCGGCTAAGTGGTTGGGGTTCCGTCTTTCTTCTTTCGTGCTGCTCAATCTATGGCGCTCAAGCCTCAGCGCTTGTCGCCCACGTGAATCGCCGCAATGCCGAAAGTCAGCAGCTTGTAGCGGGTGCGGAAGCCGGTGGCCCGCATGAGCTGGGCAAGGCGTTCGGGGTCGGGAAAAGCCAACACGCTTTCGGGCAGGTAGGTGTAGGCGTCGGCGTTGCCGCTGACCAGCGCCCCGATACGCGGCAGAATCTGGCGGAAGTAAAAGCGGAACAGCGACCCGAACAGGCCCTGGGCTGGCGGCGGAAACTCCAGAATCACGGCGCGGCCACCGGGCGTCAGCACCCGCCACATCTCGGAGAGGCCAGCGGCGTAGTCGGCAAAGTTCCGAAAGCCGAAGGCGCAGGTGACCGCGTCGAAACTGGCGTCGGGATACGGCAGGTGCAGTGCGTCGCCTTCCTCGAATTTGATGTCCAGGTGCCGCGCCCCGGCCTTCTGACGCCCGATGTCCAGCATCTCGGGTACGAAGTCGCTGGCGGTCAGCTTGAGGCCCGGCGCACGGGTCGCAAGTTCGATGGCGAAGTCGGCGGTGCCGGTCGCCATGTCAAGCAGAGTACGGGGGCTGTGGGCCAGGGCCTCGGCGGCAGCTTCCCTGCGCCATAGCCGGTCGATGCCCAGGCTGAGCACGCGGTTGAGCAGGTCGTAACGCGGCGCGATGCTGGCGAACATGGCCTGCACGTCCTGGCCCTTGTCCTGCCTGTCGCCCACCGGGGGCTTTCTGGGAGCCGGAGTCATGGGGCCGATTCTAGTCTGTCAGGCGGCCCGGCACCTGCAAGCCTTCAGAATTGATGACCCGCCGCCGCCTGCCGCGCAAACTCGCGGGCGCTGCGTTCCAGCATCCGGTACATGTCCCTGAAACCGTCAGGGCCGCCGTAATACGGATCGGGCACGCTCTCGCCGGGGGCCTCGGGGTCAAAGTCGCGCATCAGCATGATTTTTGCCCTGGCCGTGGGCGGGGCCAGCCGCCGGGCACTCTCCAGATTGCTCCGGTCCATCGCCAGAATGATGTCCTGCCCGTCATAGTCGGCGGGAGCCAGTTGCCGCGCCGTACCAGTCAGTTCCAGACCGTGCTGGCGGGCCACTTCCTGGCTGCGCGGGTCGGCGGGGTTGCCCACGTGCCATGCCCCGGTTCCGGCGCTGTCTACCACGGCGTCCACTCCAGCGGCGGTCAGTTCACGCCGGATCAGTGCCTCGGCAACGGGCGAGCGGCAGATATTCCCCAGGCAGAGGGTCAGAACACATAGCGGCATGGCTCAAGATAGAACAATGGACCTCCGGCGAAAGTCGCAGCGAGGTCGGTCTAAGGGCGTGTTTATAAAGTTTTCTCCACAAAACACACCTCATTAGTATTTCTTCGTCTAGGGCGTTAAAGTTTGCCCGGTCGCCCCCTCACCCCTCGCTACGCGAGGCCCTCTCTGCTCCGCAGCTTTGCAAGTCCCACAAGGGGCGAGGGTCAACAGCGCATGAGGACCAACAAAAAAGCCCCAGCCTGGGCCGGAGCTGATTGGGTCGCCGAAGTTTACTGTTCGACTTATTTCTCGGTCAGGTAAGCCGACTCGATCACGTCGGGGGTGCCGGGCTGGCCGGGCTGAATACGGGTCAGGCGGTCGAGCACATCCAGCCCTTCGACGACCTTACCGAACACGGTGTGGCGGCCATCGAGGTGGGGCGTGGGGCCGAAGGTGATGAAGAACTGGCTGCCGTTGGTGCTGGGGCCAGCGTTCGCCATGCTCAGCACGCCTTTACCGCTGTGGCGGTGGGGGTTTCCGGCAAATTCGTCCTCGAACTTGTAGCCGGGGCCGCCGGTGCCGGTGCCGGTGGGGTCGCCCGTCTGAGCCATGAAGCCGTCGATCACGCGGTGAAACTTGATGCCGTCGTAGTAGTGGTGGCGCAGCAGGTGCGCGAAGCTGTTGACCGTCACGGGCGCTTCGTCGGGGTACAGTTCGACCACGAGGCGGCCCTTGCTGGTTTCCAGCACGGCGCGGTACTGCTTGCCCGGTTCGATGGCGCTGCCCAGTTCGGGGGCGCTGCTAAATTTCGTCTGGCGCTCGTTGCTGAGGAAGGGCGTCTGGGTAAAGCCGTCGGCGTTGTAGAGGTCACTCATGAGGAACATTGTACGCGGTCGGCGGTGCGCGGTACGCAGTGAATTCCTTTACCGCCAACTGCGTACCACGCACCACGCACTAGATCACCCACTCGCCTCCGCGCATCAGCGGCTCGCGTTCGCCGCTGGCAGTCACGCCGTCTACGTCGGTCTGGGGTGTGCCGATCATCCAGTCCACATGGATCAGGCTGTCGTTGCCGCCCGCCGCTTTCAGGGCCTCGGGGTCCTCGCCGCCCTGCACGTTGGTCGGGTAGCAGCGGCCCAGCGCGATATGGCTGGCCGCGTTCTCGTCGAAGAGGGTATTGAAAAACAGCCGCCCAGTCTGTGCTACTGGGGCCGAAGCCTTGACCAGTGCGACCTCGCCCAGCTGCGCGGCCCCCTCGTCGGTGTCCAGGAGCTTTTGCAGGGTGTCCTGGCCCGTTGCAGCCTGAACCTCGACCGCCCTGCCCCGCTCGAAGCGTACGCGAATGCCCTCGATCAGTTGCCCGCGCAGACTCAGGGGCTTGCTGGCGACCGCCCAGCCGTCCACGCGCTCACGGTGCGGCATGGTAAAGACCTCGTCGGTGGGCAGGTTGGGCACGGCGCGAATCCCGTTTCTGGCCGTCTCCGCGCCGCCCTGCCAGATATGATGTTCGACCAGCCCCACCGTCAGGTCGGTGCCCAGTTCGGACTTCAGGTGCAGGCTGGCGTACTGTTTCTGGTTGAGCAGGGCGCAGACCCGTTCCAGTTCGGCCAGATGAATGTTCCAAGCAGCCACCGGGTCGGGCTGATCGGCGCGGGTCACCGTGAAGATGGCGTCCCAGAGCCTGGCGACGGCCTCGGCTTCGGCCAGGCCAGGAAACACCCGCGCGGCCCAGGCCGGGGTGCTCATGGCGGCCACGCACCAATTGACGGCGAAGCCCGCCAGCGCCTCGGAAACGGGCCGCATGGCCTGCGCGACCAGTTTGCTGCGGGCGGCGACCTTCTCTGGCGACACGCCCGCCAACAGGCCGGGGTCTTCCCCCACCACGCTCAGGCGGGCGTAGCCGTCCTCCAGGGCCTTTTCGGCTTCCAGCGCGGCCCAGCCCGGCAGGTAAGCCAGCGCCTCTGCCGAACCTTCCTGACAAAGCGCCAGCGCCTGATGGCCGTCGTGGTAGTTCACGCGCACGTCGAGCGCCCCGGCCCGGTAGGCTGCCCGTATCACCTCGCGCACCAGTGGAGCGGCTTCCAGCGGCGCATTCACCAGCAGTTTGCCACCCTGGGGCAGATTGACCCCAGTGTGAACGAGCAGTTTCGCGTACTGGGCCAGCCTGTTTCCAAATTCCTCAGCCGAAGTCATTCCCTTACTTTAAGGGCTGAAGCATACCTTCAGAAACCAAATAAAAAAGCCGCTCACTCGGAGCGGTTATGTGAAAAAGAATACCCCGATATGCAGAGTTTGTCAAGTAAGTGCATGGGGAACAAAAAACAATGTCCAGCACAGCTTATTTTCGGTAGTCGCTCGGGGCTTATACATCACCAGCCCTCGATCTGGCGCCCGGCCTCGAACGCGGCGACGCCCGCCGCCACCGCCAGATTCAGGCTGCGGCCCCCGCCCGGCTGCGGCAGCTTCAGCCTGGGCAGGGCGTCGCGGAGCCAGGCGGGCAGGCCGCGCGACTCGGGGCCGAACAACAGGTAGTCGCCGCGCACGAAGCCAGCGCGGGTATGCAGCCCCGTGGCGTGGGTGGAAAAGGCGAACACGCGGGCCTGTTGCGGCAGCCTGGCCTGAAAGTCGGTCCAGTTGGCATATTCGTGCAGCGTCACGCCCTGAAGGTAGTCCATGACGGCGCGGCGAAATTCGCGGTCGTGCAGGTGGAAGCCGAAGGGCCGGATCAGGTGCAGTTCTGCCCCCAGCACCGAGCAGGTGCGGGCCACGTTGCCCACGTTTCCGGCCTTTTCCGGTTCGTACAGCACAACATGCAGCAGCGGTGTGGTGGCGTCAGTGCTCACGCGCCTGCTCCTACACGCTGCGTCAGCAGTTGCCAGTGCCGGTTGGTGGCGTAAGCCCCCAGCGAAGGCACCGACACCAGCTCCATTTCTGGATAACGCAGCGTCGTGAGTTGCCCACCAAAGACGCAGCCGGTGTCGAGGTCGAGGGTCTGCCCCACCTGCTCGGCCCGCAGCACAGGTGTGTGACCGTACACCACCAACGCCGCGCCCGTGTAAGGCGTGACCCAGTCGAAGCGTTCTTTGAGGCCATCTTCGGTCACGCGCCCGGTGGTGGCCCCATTCACATTGAACTCGGCCCGTGCGTCGCCGCTCAGGTCGGCACGTTCCCCGGCGTGGACGACCAGCAGGCGGCCCCCGTCGAGTTCCAGGCGGGCAGGCAGCGCGGCCAGAAAGTCACGGATAACGGCGACGTCAGCGGCAGGCAGCCGCTCCAGCTGCGCCAGCGACGTGTCGAGGAGTCTGGACGGTTTGACCGCCTCGCCCGCCAGCGCCCGCGCCAGTCGGTCGTCGTGGTTGCCGCGCACCGAGAGGGCCACGCCCGTTTCCACCCCCCGGCGCACCAGCGTGACCACTTCGGCCACCTTCGGCCCCCGGTCCACCAGATCGCCCACGAACACCAACGTGCGGCCCTGCGGCGGCGTCAGGTCCTGCCCGTTCCAGCGGTAACCCAGCCGCTCCAGCAGGCTGAGCAGTTCATCCAGGCAGCCGTGAACGTCGCCCACGATGTCGTAACGCCCGGCAGCTTCAGGCATCCGCACGCTCCAGCAGCACGGTCACGCGGGTCTGGACGTGTTCGGGGGCCAGGCCCTCGGAGGTCTTGAAACTCACGCCGACTTCGGTTTCGGGCAGGCCCAGCAGCCCCGCCACCGTCCGGGCGATCTCAGCCCGCAGCGGCCCTAGCCTGGGCCGGTCGAGGGTGACCACCAGCGCCACGTTCACCGGCTGATAGCCGCGCTCCCGCACCAGTTCCAGCGCCCGTGCCAGGATCAGGCGCGAGTCCAGGCCCTTCCATTCGGCGGCGGTGTCGGGAAAATACTGGCCGATGTCGCCCAGCGCCAGCCCGGAGAGCAGCGCGTCGGCCACCGCGTGCAGCACCGCGTCGCCGTCGCTATGGGCCACCGCGCCCTGTTCGGCATGAGGAATAGCGACGCCGCCCAGCACCAGGGGCAATCCTGCCGCGAGGCGGTGGGCGTCCTCGCCGTAGCCGATGCGGTAAGCAAGAGAGGGTTTCATGCGTTCAGGATAGAGGTTCAGGTTCATGGCCCGTCTCAACGACTTCGACCGTGGCCGTGCCGCGTGTGGCGTCACGCAGGGCCGCCGTGAACGCCTCCACGTCTTCTGGAAAAACCTGGACCGGCAGGCTCACGCCGCTGGCGGTGTACTCCTCCTCGCCGCGCACGGTATCGAAGGCCCCGAGCTGGTGGTACAGCGTGCTGAGGTGCTCAAAGCCCACACTCACGCGCAAAGGCTGGCGCGGGCGCACCTCAAATTTAGGGGCGGTGCGCAGGCATTCGGCGGCGCTGCCACCGTAGGCGCGGGCCAGCCCTCCGGTGCCCAGTTTGACCCCGCCGTAAAACCGCACGACCACAACCATCACGTGATCGACGCCCTGCCCCTCGATGGTCCGTAGCATCGGGGCGCCCGCCGTGCCGCCCGGTTCGCCGTCGTCGCTGAAGCGGTAGGCCGCGCCGATCCTGTAAGCCCAGCAGTGGTGTGTGGCGTCGGGGTAACGCTCCCGCAGGGCCGCGAGCTGGGCCAGTGCCTGAGCAGGTGCATCGGCGCGGTCGGCAAAGGCCAGAAATTCGCTGTTGTCGATCACCGCGTCATGGCGGTGTGGCCCAGCCAGTGTGGTAAAGGGGGCGGGCAGGGCAGGATCAGTCATGGTGCCCGCAAGCTAGCAGGGGAAGCAGCGGCTCAGCGAATGGCGCGGGCCACGGCACGGGCCTGCCCGCTGTTGTGGTTTTTGATCGCCAGATAGGTCCAGATCATCTGAATCGGCCACAGCACGACCAGTCCCAGCCCACCCGTCACCAGTCCGATGATGGAGCTGAGAATAATCATGACGATGCCGCCCACAATGGTGGCGTACAGCATGCCAAGGCCCCCGAACACAAAGGTGAGGATCAGGCCCAGCATCATGTTCTTCTGATTGACCACCACGACGACTGGCGCGGCAGGCTGCGTCACCGAATGCTGATTAGGATCCGTCATGCTTCTCATTCTGGCGGGGCGCAGAAGCGGAAATGAACGCCTGCCTAGAGACAACCTTTACCTGTTCGGGGAGCTGGGTCTGAACCTTACTTTGTCTGTCCGGGACAGCTCACCGAAACCGCTCGGCAGCTTTGTAAGTTCGCGCCTTTCAGAGCCTTACCTTCTTACCCCCGCGTCCGCCTGGAACATGAAGTAGACCTCGTGCGAAAGGCATCAATTTCGGGCAGGGTCTGGAAATCGTTGGGGCGAAGACACATTGCAGACCGTTAAGCCTGGGCGGTTTTTGCCCTTAGAGCGTGTTTATGAAGCCTCTCGAGCAGGTTCAAGGCGTCTGAGCATCAGCCGGATGTTGGCGATATAGCAC
>JAGLBK010000114.1 GCA_018260275.1 Deinococcus sp. | reverse complement strand
CCCTGGCGCAACGAAGCCGTGCGTAAGGTCATGCTGGCCGCCCAGGGCGCACAAAGCCCCGACGACATTCTGGAAGTGTTCCGGGGCCAGCCCGAGGAACCGCTGCTGATCCGTCTGATGTTCGAGGGCCGCGACGCGGGCACCATTGGTCGGGCCAACTCTGAACAGTACGAGCAGAAAGTCAACGGGTACGCCGCCGCCGCCGTGGACGATATTCAGGTGACCATGAGCATCGACGCCATGCGCTCGGAGGTGGACCTGCTCAAAAAACAGGTGTCGAGCGCCCCACTCCCCGAGCAGCTCAGTATGCTCAAGCAGATTCAGGAGTTGCAGCGGGCCATCGAAGCCGAAAAGCGTGGCCGCCGCAGCCTCGCCTGAAGGCTTCCCCGAAGTGTGCCCGGCAGGGCTTCAATCCTGCGGCTTATTCAGGAAGTCAGCCGCCCGCTTTTCCCTGAAGGCATTGACCCCTTCGCGGTGTTCCCAGTGGCCGCCCGCCACCTGTTGCAACTGCGCCTCGTGCTCCAGGGCCTCGGCCAGTGAGGCAGTCGCCGCCGCGTTCAGCACCTCTTTGGTCAACTTGAGGGCGTGAGCGGGGCGGGCCGCCAGACGCTCGGCATACGCCTGAACATCGGCCTGGAACGTCTCGTCGGGGTAAACGTGCTCGCACAGGCCCAGGCGCTCAGCTTCGGGGGCAGTGACCTTTTCGGCCAGCGCCATCAGCTCGAAGGCGCGGTGATAGCCCACCAGACGGGGTAAAAACCAGCTGCTGCCGCTATCGGGCACCAGGGCAATATTGCTGAATATTTCGACCAGCGACGCCGAGGCCGCCCACAGCCGGATGTCCCCGGACAGGGCCAGACTCGCCCCGGCTCCAGCGGCAATCCCGTTCACAGCGGTAATCACGGGCTTGCCCAGCGAACGAATCGTCTGAATCAGGGGGTTATAGGTCTGCTGGAGGTGCTCGGTCATGTTGCCGCTGCCCACTTCGCTCAGGTCCTGCCCGGCGCAGAAGGCGCGGCCCGCCGCCGTGAGCACCACCACCCGCACCGAATCGTCGGCCCCAGCCTGCCGGAGCTGTTCGGTCAGGCCCAGAATCAGCTCGTTATTGGCGGCGTTGAGCTTGTCGGGACGGTTGAGGGTCAACGTGCAAACTCCAGCTCTGGTCTCGGCCAGTACCACAGATTGTTCGGTCATGTCTCCAGCCTACCGCTACACTCGGGCGTATATGCCGGACGCCGCCCTCCCGATTATCCTGGCCCTAGACGTCAGCAAAAACTGCATCGGCTTTGCCGTCAACGCGGGCACCCTGGCTTTTGGCCGGGGAAGCGTGGACCGCAAGCGCCTGCCCCTCGACCTGAAGGCGGTGCGCCTGAAAGTCGAGGAAACCGGAGCCACGACCCTGTTGCTGGGCTTGCCCCTCAGAACCGACGGCAAACCCAGTCCCAGCGCCGAGCGGGTTCGCGCCTTCGGAAAGGTACTGAGCGAAAAAGGGTACGCCGTGACCTACCAGGACGAACGCTTCACGACCCAGCGAGCGCGGGAACTAGGCCATGTTGACCTGGATGAAGGCGCGGCCATTCAAATTCTCGAACTCTACCTTCAGCGTCTGGCCGCAGTTGCACCTGCCGACACATAAATTCGTACTGAGTTTATGAGAAAGAATAAGGAAATCATAATCCTCAGATATTGTGGCCGTGTTAAGGAAATTCAGTAACCAGACATTTTATGCCAGGCAGTTTTCCGAGAGGGTGCCAGACAAGTAAGGGAATTCAGGATCAGGCGGCGACTGCGGGAAATCTGCGACCTAGGCCAGATGGACAGAGGTGTGCCTTTATCCTGGCCGACTCCTGGCATAAGCGTCACCTGACGCGAAACTTACCGTGAGACGCGTGAAATTCCTTGTAGACGCCGTCAAAAAAAGTTGACACTCAGTCCTGATCGTCCTTATACTCCCAATAGGATTATCATCCTGATCTAACGTGAGCGACCCGGCAGGTGAGTAAGGACTGTAAGGTGGGCAGGAAACCCGGCAACTGGACCCGCCCCAAAGTACCGAAACCACGTACAAGGGAGCATCTGCTAGACAGGAGGGGACAATCCCCTGCGTTACCGGAGGAAGTATGAATAAAAATATCGCGTTAATGGCCCTAACTGGGATTCTGACCTTAGCGTCCTGTGGTCAGAACGGGTCGAGCACAGACACTACCGCACCTACGAATGTCAGCTTAACTGCTAACCCTGTTCAACTGCCCAGTACCGGCGGCGCAGTCAGCCTAACCGGTACAGCTAAAGACAACGTAGGTGTAACCAGCGTCACGATTGTTGGCGGTGCGACTAACATGACCTGTACGGTCAGTGGTTCTGCAACAGCGACCTACAACTGTGGTACGGACAATATCCCTGCCAATACTGGCACGGCTGCCAAGGTCTACACCTATACGGCCACGGCCAGGGACGCTGCGGGCAATGCCACCCCCTCGAACTCCGTTCAGGTGACGGTTGCCGGTAACCCCAACGGCGGCAACAACGGCGGTGGCCAGACGACGACGAATCACGTACTGACAGTGCGCCTGAGCGGAGTTGCTAACGCCCCGATCACCATTAAGGATGCAAATGGTGCCGTTGTCGCTGGCTACGCCAATGCTCCTATGACCAATGGTGGTACCGTTACGCTGCCTGCGGGTAAATACACGGTCTATGCTGGTGACGTTGCTGGGTATACGACCACGACTCCTAGCACCTCAGCCGACCTGAGTGCAGGTGACGCGGCGATCACGCTGAACTACACTGCTAAGTCAACCGCCGGTAGCAAGGGGGAAGCTTACTATATCGATGCTGATGGTGTCACGCGTCATTACTTCAACTTTGGTAGCACCGCTTACGACCCAACTAAGTTCCGCTTCAGCGCTTGGTTGCAAAACCGTAGCGGTGGTGTTGAGCCTACCCAAGCCGGTAAAGGCGGTGCGGGTGTCGGTAATGCTACTCCTGCTGAGCAATACGAGTGGGCTCCCATTAACCACCAGAACATCCTGGGGTCCTACATGGAGTACAACGACAACGGCGTCTGGCGCCCAGTCGTAAATGCTCAGGTCGTCATGAACATCCAGCCTGAAACGCAGAATGCCACCCCGGCCATTCGCTTCACGGCTGCCGACGATGTCAACCGGAGTACGCCCCCGATCACGGCCCAGGGCATCAAAGCCCAGGATATTACGACCAACGGCTTCACCTCGACCAGCTGGACCAACTCCGGCACCGAAGCCAACCCGATCGGCTACCCCGTCAACAGCCAGTATCCCCTGTGGAACGTGACCGGCGTCGGCGTCGGCCCTGACAACACCGGCACGGGCAATGAACTCGAAGCGGGCTACACCTGGGCTGCGCTGATGAACGATCCTATTGCGACCAAGGCTGGTTCCTCCATCTTCGGTGGACAGAATGACTCGCTTGACGCGCGTGTTCAGGTTATCGGTTATGTGAACGGGCAGGAAATTGGTAAGCAGTGGGTTACCAAGCGTTTCATTCCCACCGCTACCGTAACCATCGAAAAGCAGCTGTGGACCATTGATCCTGTCACGAAGGCTTACGTCACCCGTCTTAAGGGTGACGGAACCGATGAGCCGCTCAAGCCAGGTATGGAAGCTGGTTTGCGCATCGTTGTGACCAATACTGGCCAGGCTGTCGCTAAAGATGTTCAGATGGCTGAAAATAAAGTAGACCTTGCCGCAGCCAACAAGACCTACAGCATCGGGATGACTCCCGCAGAATATAGCCGTTTGACGGGAAGCGGCGTGACCTTCAACAGCACGGTTGCCAACGGTGCCCAGAACTACACCTTCGCAAACCAGCAGTTCTCCGCGACCATCAGCAGCCTCGCGCCTGGGGCCAGCGAGCACTTCGACTTTGTGGGAACGGCGTTGGACAACGGCCTTTACTGTGATACTGGCACGCTGGGTGACTACCTGAATAATCCGCTCACAAGCGCAGATCCCGTTACCGGAACTGTTATTCGCCTCACCCCACTGTATGGGAACAAAACGAGTAAAGCCTGCTTTACGATTAATGGCACGCCGACGATCAGCATTAACAAGAAAATTACTCTGCTTGATAAGAATGGTCAGGTCGTACCTGGCGGTTACGACAACAACCCGATGGACGGTAACAATCAAACTACCAACCGTAACCAGTGGGTGGACGTGGCTATCACCGTACGCAACAACGGTTCGCAGACGGCCAATAACGTGCTGGTCAGTGACCGCCTCAATGGCGACGCGAATGCAGCGGCCCATAGCATCCAGATCCTCCCACCTGTTGTCGGCATGAATCAGCCCACGGCTCAGCCCAACAGCGACGATGGCCTCGACTTCAGCATCCCCGCACTGGGCGCTGGTCAGGACGTCACCTATCACTACAGCGCCCGTGCGAATGCCGACGGCAGTTACTGCGATACCGCTTCGATCACCAGTATTACGATGCCTGACGGGACAACAGTTACCACACCTACCGACAGCTCCTGGAATTCCGGTGCGTGCTTCAAGGTGGCTATGGCCGATCTGGCCATTACCAAGACCAATGTGCCTGATCAGGGCGTACTGCCTGGTCAGTCCTACACCAGTACCATCACCGTCAAGAACAACGGTAGCTCGGATGCCTACGACGTTAACGTCTTCGATCTGCTGGGCCTCAGTGATGATGGCCGGACTCGCGTTACCTTCGTCAATGGCCGTTACACCATCACGAGGGATGAGAATCTGCCCTTTACTGGCCCACGCGGCGTAGCTAACGCTGGCGAAACGGTTGCCAACGGTCAGCGTACCCCTGTGCTGACTGACACGGCTCCCAACGGTACGGTTCCAACCAACGCAGCACCGGCGGCGACCACCAACGCTATCGTCACCAATCCGCCCGCTGTGGCTGATCAGGTCAAGAGCAGTGATGGTGTGGTTCATGGTCTGGTTATTCCCGCAGGTGGTTCGTTGGCCCTCAACGTCGTCAGCACGATTCCTCTCACTGCACCGGTCGGCAACTACTGCGACGTCGGCGTGGTTACCGCCAACACCGAAAACTTGGTCACCAATATCAACCGGGTTTCGGCCTGCACCACCATCCGGCGCGTTTACGCCATCCAGCCACAGTTTGACGACACGACCGATCCCATCGTTCAGGGCGGCACCACCGATTTCATCGCGACGGCCTACAACGAAGCGGGCAGCTCCGATAACATCTACAAGAATGTCTTTAACTTCAATATCGGGTCCGCCACGCCTCAGTCGAATGCTGCAAACTCGGCCACGGGTACCTTCACGACCAGCGGCCTAGAGGTCTACTACGACACGGCTCCAGCCACCATCAACGGCAATGTCATCTTCAATCCCCAAGATGGCACCACGATCCCATTGCCTGCCTCGGCATACACGGCCACTGGCTTTGGTAATGGCAAATTCAGCATCACCATTCCTGATCAGCAGGTCGTCCCTGGCGGCGCGATCTTCGTTAAGTTCACTGGCTTGGCTCCAGTAACTGGCGCAACGACCGACACGTCTTACAACAGCTACTTTGATTGGACCAGCACCACTGGTGTGATCAGTAACGTTGTGAAGAACGGTAACTCTGGCGAAGACACTACTGTCAAAGCCAAGTAAATCCTTAGCCATCTCAAAAGGTCTCCCGTCATGGGAGGCTTTTTTTATTCCTTCTCGGCTGCGCTATCATTCCTTTCATCTACTGTGTTCTTTTCCGGAGGCCCTTATGCAAGGCAATATGATGCCCGTTCCCCTTACCATCCCATTCATCCTTGAGCGGGCCAGAACCATTTTCAGGAACCGCGAAGTGGTCAGCCTGCTCCCAGGGGGCCGTAATCAGCAGGGCCAGCCTGTTCCCCAACGCCACACCACGACTTACGGCGAGGTAGCCGACCGCGCCCTAAGACTCGCGGCAGCGCTGCAAGGTCTTGAGCTGACTCCGGGCGACCGGATAGCCACACTAGCCGTTAACAGCTTCCGGCACCTCGAAGCGTATCTGGGCGTACCCAGCGCTGGCTTTGTGCTGCATACCATGAACATTCGCCTGCACCCCGATCAGGTGGCCTGGATTTTGAATCATGCCGGAGACCGGGTCCTGCTGATCGAAAATGTTTTTGTTTCGATGATTCCGGCTTTGCAGGCGGCTTGCCCCACGCTGGAAAAGATCTATGTGCTGGGCGACCTGCCGGAGCCTATGCCCGGAGTCGAGAGCTACGACGAATGGATCATGTCGCATACCCCCCTAGAGCGCTACCCGGACATAGACGAGAACGACGCGGCGGGGCTGTGCTACACCAGCGGCACCACCGGAAACCCCAAAGGCGTGCTGTATTCGCACCGCAGCAATGTGCTGCACTCGATGGCCTGTGCCCCCAAGGACGCCCTGAACGTCGGTGAGCGCGATACGGTGCTTCCCATCGTGCCCATGTTCCACGTCAACGCCTGGGGCCTGCCCTACACCTGCACCATGTACGGGGCGCGGCAGATCTTTGCCGGAATGTTTACCGACGGGCGCACCATCGCGCAAATTCTTCAGGATGAAAAGGTGACCATCGCGGCGGGTGTGCCGACCATCTGGCTGGGGCTGCAAAACGAACTGGACTGTGCCCGAACAGCTGGAACCCCCTATGATCTCTCACGCCTCGAACGGCTGATCGTCGGTGGAAGTGCCGCCCCCGAAGCCTTGCTGCGAGGGTTCCAGAGTCATGGTCTGCACATGACCCAGGCGTGGGGAATGACCGAGACGCACCCCGTCGCGACCGTCAGTTTCCTGCCGCCGGACATCGACCCGACCAGCGACGAAGGGTTTGCACTCCGTGCCAAGCAGGGCCGGATTGTGCCGCTGATCGAATTGGAACTTATTTCCGAAGAAGGCGAACTGGTGCCGCACGACGGCAAAACGATGGGTCGTCTGCTGGTGCGTGGCCCCTGGGTCGCCAACCAGTATTTCCGGGGCGAGGGCCAGGGCAGCTTTCTGGAGCTGGGCGGCCAGCAGTGGTTCGACACGGGCGACATTGCCACGCTGGACGAACGCGGCTACATGCACATTCAGGACCGCTCGAAGGACCTGATCAAGTCGGGCGGTGAGTGGATCAGCAGCGTGGACCTGGAAAACGCGATGATGGCCCACCCGGCGGTTGCCCAGTGCGCCGTGATCGCCATGGACGACCCCAAATGGGACGAGCGCCCGCTGGCGATCGTGGTGCCGAAAGCCGGACACAGCGTGACCCACGAGCAACTGCTTGAATTCATCACTCCCAAATTTGCCAAATGGTGGCTCCCTGACGCCACGGTGCTGACTGACCATCTGCCTATCGGCGCCACCGGCAAAATCCTGAAGCGCGAGCTGCGGCAGGAATACCGGGGCTACGGTTCCGGCCAGTTTCCGCAGCGCAACGACCTGACCTGAGGCCCCAGCGCCCTCCCCCATTACCGTCGACGGATTTCGTCCAATTCCCCCATATCCGGAAATCCGTCGTTTTTCCTACTCCTTCCAGTCGGATTAAATCCCCCGACATGGGGGATTTAATCGGAATTGGTACGTCATGGCCGTAGAATCGCGGGCATGGCGGTTTCTTCGGATGGACAGACTCTTACTTTTCTTCCCCCGGCAGGCGCAGTAGGCCTGATCGGCGACCTGACCGACTGGCGTAAGCGCCCCCCCATTCCGGTCACGCCAGGGCAGCCGCTGACGCTGAGCGCCCCACGCGGGGCCTGGATCGAATACGCCTTCGTGGACGCGGCGGGCGAGGCGTTTGCCGACCCGGACAACGACCAGCGCTCGCTGAATCCGTGGTGGCCGTACCCCCGCGCCGCCGTCGTGGGCGAGTACGCGCGGCATCCGCTGTGGCAACGGCCCGACGCAGCGACCAGAGGCAAGGTCGAGCGCCTCAGCTGGGACGGCGAGGTCTTTGCAGGCAAGCGCCGCGCCATCGTGCATCTGCCGCACGACCACGACCCGCAGCGGCCCACACCGGTTTATTACGTGCAGGACGGCGTGGCCTTTTACCGCACCGGCAAACTCGGCGAGGTGATGGACCGGGCCATGCAGGCCGGACTCGCCACGGGCGCGGTGCTGGTGTTCGTGGAACCCGGCGACCGCAACGAGGAATACTACCTGAATGACCGCTACCTCGAATTTTTGCAGCGCGAGGTGTTTCCACGGGTAGAAGGCCCGCTGGCGAAGGTTTCCGAGCGCGGGCTGTGGGGCGCGAGTCTCGGCGGGCTGATCTCGCTGTACCTGGGCAGCCGCCAC